>JBCBNX010000011.1:104973-134437 GCA_039821555.1 Bacteroidota bacterium | reverse complement strand
TCGTAGGTATTTAATCCCTCTACCTCAAGTTTTGTAGCTGCTACTTTCGCACACAAACCGGCACCTCTACCATCAAGTCTGAGGTAGAATAGTATACCGCCCCCACTTAACCGCAGTCGCTCCATTGCTAGACGTAACTGATCTGCGCAGTCGCAGAGATCGCTGTCAAAGGCTTCCGCGAACACGCACTCAGAGTGGATCCTGACTATTGGTCGCTCTGAGGCTTCTGGGTCACCGACAAACACGACTAAGTCACCATCTACTGCTTCTGTAAACGATGCTGACTCAACTCGAAGCATTCCCCATGTACGCGAATTAAATGTCGCAGTTGCTCCTAGGTGGTTTAGGTAATTAGTCATGACTAACCAGTCTTATAGTTCTTTGGGCATGTTCAAGCTCGCTTTCAAGCTTAGCCAGCATCTCTTGCCGGTTTTCCCTAGACAGATACAAAGTCTCAGTCCGATAGTGTCGCTTAATGGCACTCAATGACCTGGCTGCGTCATCGTCGGCGGTTATAGTGGCCAAAACTGTGATGCTAGGCTCATCTAGTAGGCGATGGATAGCATTCAGGAAGCGGCTAGAGTCTCGAATCTGCAAGTGGCCGATCTCATCAATTAGGATCAATCTAATACCTTGTAAATTTTCTAAAATATAATCTGCTATATTATCCCATAAATCTACCGCCTGTTCCTGGGCTCGATATTGACCATCATGTTTTCGGAGGTATTGTACTGTCTGTCTATTTTTTTGGTGTACAGAAAATCCGGATCTCGTCTTCCTTTCGGTATCAGAGTGCTCTGCTTTTGTTAAGACCCAGAATATATATTCGTTATCATTTAGGTTTCTTATAATTGTCTCCATGAGAGTCGTCTTTCCTGTTCGCGGCTCCCCCGTAAGCAATATAAATTTGCTAGAAGCCATATATAACTTCCTGAATTCGGATGATATATGTCTGTAAATACGAGGTGACTGAGATCCTAGGACATTGTACGCTAGTTTTGATTCATATGATATCCTAAAGCCAGCATCTCGCACTATAGCTTTGTGCTTACTCGTGTCCGAGTGGCCAGGGTCGGCAATTACAGACGTAGTGCTTACTGGGTACGGGCAGTATCTTACGGTGAGCTTTTCAGTGTTAACCCTTTGGCAAATGTCGGATATCTGAGCCATAAATGTATTAGACCTGGCGACTAGATAGTCTGGTTTGTTTAGATTATCGTTTCTAAGCGCCATAAGTGAAGCTGTGTAGAGATCTGGAGTAGTTGCCACCATCTGGATACGACCCCCTTTGTCTAAAAATTTAATTATACTTTCTCTATGTCTTTCGGCAATCAAATTTCCTGTTTCCTGTGTGATTAACAAATCATGACTGGCATCATTAATGATATCTGACTCATCTATATTTGCATTAAAAAAGGAGTCCGCCTCTGGTTCTTGTGTATATATCGTGATCTGGTCAAGTGACTTTCGGACCTGATCACGTCCATGCCGCTCTCGAATCAGCGTGAAGGCAAGAATTGAAAGCACTCCAAGAGTTGCTGCCGACAGAGTGCGCCCATCAAATTGATCGTCTGTTAATCCCAGATATGAGCAAATGACTGCCGCCGCTAGTGCGATTACTGGATCTATGTTCGTCCACAGCCAAATGAAAACGAGCTTGATTCTTTGTAGCATTGTCTCTTTGGATAGGGTCATGCAAAGTCATTTGCCTCGTCTCGATCTGACTAGATCACGCTGGTACGACTAGCTGAGCAGCTGTGCTTAGTTAGCGTCCATACCCATGAATATCCAGGAATTGCTTGCATTCCAAGGGTAGGGGGTAGCTGAGCCTGGAGGCTGTACACGATACTGAGAGGGATCGTGGTACACAAACCCTGTTGTCGTCACGCTCTTATCACGACCTTGTGACGCTCCGCGATGAAAAAGCAAGTGTCTTGCCTTGCACCAGATGAGTGTTGCCGTTACTGGCTTTCCGCAACAGTCGATGAGCCAACTAGCAGTCTTGAGCTTCTGTGAGTTGAGCACCTCAGAACTCGGCTCTCAGGGCGAAACCCTCCCAATGGCGCGCGCATTGTGACTCTACAGCCTGGTCCTGAAAGGGGTCATTGCTGGAACCGGCCCCGGTGCGTTGCCGCGCATCGGGGTTTTCTATTTCAGAGAGTCGGCTACCCTTTTTAAATCGCTAGCCGTATCGAGCAACGCCCGGCGAATCTTTTCCCGATTCTCCGTGGACAGCTCTGTGCCCCGGTGAGCTGCGGTGTAGTAGCTCGATTCATTGATACCGGCACGGTTGAGGACGGCGCGGATTGACAGCAAGCTCTTAAGCTCTGTGCTGAGGTCTGAGGCATTCATATGCAGGGAGAGCAGCAGATCGAAGCGACAGCATGAAGGTAAGAATAGTGCGCCTCATCATGAGATATTTTACTTGACAATTGAGCAGTAAAATCTTACATTAGGATCGATTCAAGGGCGCGGCAACGCCCATCTTCTCAACCCAATCGGTTCCTTCAATGACGATCAGCCTCACCATCCCCTCTACACGCTACGGTCAGATCCACGTCACCGCCAATATCGCTCCCGATGATTACCTCATCGACTACCTCACCGATGGCAATGGGCGTCCGTTCCCTGGCACCGTCGAAGCCGACGTGCTCGAAGAAGTCGAGACGGCCATCGAGTTCGAGTTGCAGTGTGCTCGCTACGACGAAGCGATGCGCAACATGGACGACATGGCACTAGCGTCCTACTACGCCTAGCACATCGAAGGGGCAGGGGCATCGGTCCTCGCCCTGTTCATGTTGTCCCGAACTCCGGCCGACTCTGACCATGCCTATCTGCCCGCTCCGCACGCTTGACAACCCCGCCGACCTCGACCGCTACCTCACACTCAAAGCGGAGGTGAAGCGGCTCACCGCCGAAGTGAAGGCGCTTGAACCCGTGATCCTGAATAGCCTCATGGATGAGGACGGCGACCGCGCCGAACACCTCGGCTGCACGCTGGAAGTACGGACCCGTCGCCGCTGGTCGTACTCTGCCCGCGTGGACACGCTCGCCGCCGAACTCAAGGCGACGAAGAAGCTGGAGGAAGCCAACGGAACCGCCAAGTTAGAGGCGATCACCTCACACGTTGCGGTGACGCTTCCTCGTACCGCCCGAAACGCTGCCTGAGGAGCGAAATCGGGTAGTTGTTGTACCCCTGAATGTAAAAGCCCCGGTAAAACAAGTGTTTACCGGGGCTAATAGTGGGCCCTGTTGGATTTGAACCAACGACCTCTCGCGTGTGAGGCGAGCGCTCTGAACCCCTGAGCTAAGGGCCCGCTCCCACCGCTCACGCCTGTGGACGAGCGGGCACACAACATACGGCGCTTGGCGAAGGGCACGCAACCGACCGGGACCTGCGATAGTCTCCGTCGGTGCGATTTCGCCGTTCGTTGATGGAGCGCCGGGGTGTGGAGCACGGAGCCGCTAGGCGCTCAGTTCAGCACCGGCTCGTAGACCTCGCGCAGGAGGCTCTGCAGCTTGGTGCGCCCGCGGTTGATGCGGCTCTTGACGGTGCCCATCGGGAGGCCCGTGATCGTGGCGATCTCCTCGTAGGCGAGCTGCTGCACGTCGCGAAGCACGACGACCTCGCGGAACTCCTCAGGAATCTCCATCAGCGCCTGCTGCACGTAGGCATCCTGGAGCGAGCCCTCGGCCGTGTCGTCCGGCGCGAACTGCTGCTCGTCGGGGATCTCGATCTCGTACTCCTCGTCGTCGCGGTTGACGGCGTTGAGGGAGTAGACCTGGCGGCGCTTGCGCTTGCGGTACTCCGAGCGCGCGAGGTTACCGGCGATCGTGTAGAGCCACGTCGAGAACTTGGCAATGCGGCGGTAGGAGTGGCGGTTGCGGTAGACGCGCAGGAACGTCTCCTGGAGGAGGTCCTCGCACTCGCGTGCATCGCCGACGAAGCGGTAGACGTAGTGCGAGAGCGGGTCGCGGTAGCGCCCGACGAGGAGGTCGAACGCCTCGACGGTGCCCTGCTGGAAGTGGGCCATCAGGTCCTCATCGTTCATCGCGGTGAGGAGGTGCATCCGGCGCTCGGTGGCCGTGCGGCGGCGCGTGGCGGTCTTTTTGTACGTGGCCATGGGATAGGGAGGTGACGGGCGGGAAAGGACGTGAGGAGAAGGGAAGTGAGGAGAGGTGCCGTTCATAGCTGGCTAATGTCCAGCGAAGTATCTACAATCGTCCTTGCAGTATAGGGTTAGGAATCGGAAGAACGTGGACGAGCGCTCGGTGAGGCTAGCTCAGACATCACGCGGCACGCCGCGTCGGGGCCGGGCTGGCCAGGATGCGGCGGAGCAGGAGGAGCACGACGAGCCGTTCGTCGCGGGCGGAGCCGCCCTTGAGTTCGTAGTCGGCGGCGAGGAGCGCCTCGAAGGTGCGCGGGATCGCGGCGAGGCCAAGCGTCCGCAGTGCGAAGGTGTACTCCTTGACGAAGTACGGGCTCACGCCGATGTGCCGGGCGAGGTCGCGGTCGGAGAGCCGCTTCGCCTGGCCGTCGGCTGCCTTGGCGAGCAGGCCCACGTAGCGCGTCAGCATCGCCACGATCATGAGCGCCTCGCCGCGCCGGTTGGCGGCCTGCCGGAGCATCTGGTCGGCGATGGTCTGCGCACGGACAGCGTCGCCTTGGCCGATGGCTTTCTGCAGCTCGAAGATGTTGAACTCGCGCGTGTGACCGCCTGCGGCGACGACGTCGTCGGGGGTGACGCGCTTCCGGTCGCCGAGGTAGACGGCGAGTTTCTCGACCTCCTGGGCTGCCGTGCGCAGGTCGGTGCCGACGGCCTCGGCGATCATCTGCGGGACGCCGGAGGCCGCTTGCAGCCCGCGCTGGCGGAGGCGCTGTCCGATCCAACCGGGCATCTGCCGGTCGTAGAGCGGCTTGAACTCCGCGGCGACGGCGTGCTGCTTGAGCGCGCGGTAGGGATGTGCGCTGAGGTTCGGCTTCGAGCGGCACGCCAGAAGTACCACCGCCGACGGGTTCGGCTGCGCGGCGTAGTGCTGGAAGGCCCGGTTGCCCTGCAGCTTCTCGAAGTCGCGCACGACGACGACCCGGCGCTGCGCCATTACGGGGAAGCTCGCGCAGAGCGCCAGCGCCCGCTGCACGTCCGACTCGGCGCCGTAGACGAGGTCCAGGTTGAAGTCGCGCTCGTGCGGCTGCAGCGCGTGCTCAACGAGCAGTGTCTGGAGTTCGTCGATCAGGAAGCCCTCCTCGCCGTAGAAGAAGTAGAGCGGCTGGAAGTTGCCGTGGCGGAAGGCCGTGGCGAGATCGTCGTAGCTGGGACCGGGCTTGGCAGCCATGGTGCGCGGGAGCGGCAGGTGCAGGCAAAAGAAGGGCGAGCCCGCATAGAGAAGAGAGGACAGGCTCCGGGCCGGAACTCAGCGCTGCGAGCGGCGGTCCTGTTCTGTCCCCAGAATAGGGACCAGGATATGTGCGAGCACTCGGACTAGCCCCGAAGCCGCCGTAGGACCAGGGCTGACAACCTGCCAGGGAAGCCCCTAAACGTCCAAATCGTTCAGGGAAGATTGGACGGCGCCTAATGAGCGGATAGCCTACTTTGGCAAGTCCTCTGCGCGCGACGTCAGCTTGCTCTCGTGCAGCCGGTAGGCGAGGTCGCGCAGTCGGTCGGCGTCGTGTTGGCAGATCCGCAGCACGTAGGCGCCCAGCGTGAGCGTCTCCGAGTCGTCGGTGGCGCTAGCGAGCATCGCGGTGCGCTGCCAGGCGTCTGGAGGCGCCGCAGTCAGTTGGTCGAGCAGCGCCTGCCGGGCGTCGCGCATGCGGTCGAGCAGCACGGCGAGGTTCGTGTCGTTCCACGCGGAGCCTTCGGCGAGGGCAGCCTCGCCAGCGCGGGCAAGCGCGGGCGTGCCCTCGCTCAGCATCCGCGCGACCTGCGGTGCGTGTACCTCGTGGTCGAGGGTGGCTAGCAGCCCGAACGTTTCCTTGACCGAATGTGTGTTGGGCATCGGTCGGCCCGTGAGCACGTTGGGCGGGAGGGCGGCCATCAGCGGTCCCAGCGCCTCCGCTTCGACGATCAGCCAGCCGAGCTGCGCCAGCAGCGCCTCGCGGCGGACGGCCTGGGTCTCCGGTGCGTTCGCGGGGGCCGCGTAGTCGTCGAGGTTGACGGGCATGGGGAGGTGTGATTCGGTGCTTCGGTGGCCCGGTGAGGGAGCCAGGATGTCTGACTCAAGACCGGAAGACCGGAATACTGAAAGGCAGATCTACTCGCTGGCCTCGCCCTCGACGACCTCCTTTACGTAGTCGAGGCGGTTGCGGAGCGTGTGGACGTTGTTCTCGCGCTTGAAGTCCCACTGCTGGCCGAACTGCTGCTGGTTGCGCTTACGCTCCAGGAAGCCGAGCCGGTCCTGGAGAACCTCCTTCGGCTGGAGGAGCCGCGTCAGGTCGAAGACGGCCTCGTCGCGGTCCTGGAACGTGAGGTCGAATTCTTTCGACATCACGATCGCCTCTTCGGGGCAGACTTCCTCGCAGTAGCCGCAGTAGATGCAGCGCAGCATGTTGATCTCGAAGCGCTCCGGCTCGCGCTCCTTGATGTCGTCGAAGACCTCATGGGCCTGCATCGAGATGGCGAGCGGCGGGCACGAGCGCGCGCACAGCCCACACGAGACGCAGCGCGGGCGGCCGTTCTCCTCCACAAGCACCGGACGACCACGGTAGGAGTCGGGTGGGTAGAACTGCTCCTCCGGGTAGTTGAAGGTGTACGACGGCGCGCGCATCTTGCGGCCCGAGTAGCGGAGGCCCTTCAGGATCTCGGGGAGGTAGAGCTTTTCCCAGAAGCCGAGCTTGCGCTCGCCGGGCTTGGCGGTGACGGAGTATGTGCCGGGCATCGTCAAGAGGGTGAACGTCGGAAAGAAGGCGAATCTAACACGAGGCGTCCACCAGGGATTCAACAGCGGTGCCAAATCCTCAACAGCGGTGCCAAATCCGTAGCGGCTTCGCGGAAGCGCGCCGGGCGAAGTGCGAAGTTGAGTGAGATGCTCCACCCTGAAACCATGCTACGGTCCGATGCTACCGAGGTAGGCTTTGGGTACGAACGTTTGCAGGTATGAACGTGTGGCGGTGCTGACCCCGCGTCCACACATTCATACGCCCACACTTTCAGACCTCAACTCTCCGCATGATCGACCGCTACACCCGGCCCGAGATGGGCGCGCTCTGGAGCGAGCAGGCTCAGTTCCAGTCTTGGCTCGATGTCGAACTCGCCGCCTGCTGGGCGTGGAGCAAGGCCACCGGCCAGATCCCCATGCAGGACGTCGAAGTGCTCTACGCCGATGCGTCGTTCGACATCGCCCGCATCCACGAGATCGAGGCCGCGACGCGGCACGACGTGGTCGCGTTCACCCGTGCCGTCTCGGAGACGCTCGGGCCCGAGAAGCGCTGGGTGCACTACGGCCTCACGTCGTCCGACGTAGTCGACACAGCGCTCGCTTACCGCATCACGCAGGCGAACGAACTCCTGCGCAAAGGCCTCGACCGACTCTCGGACGTGCTCGCCGCCCGCGCTCGGGAGCACAAGACCACGCTCTGCGTCGGCCGCACGCACGGCGTTCACGCCGAGCCGACGACGTTCGGGCTGAAGCTCGCGCGGTTCTACGACCAGGTGCAGCGCGACATCGTCCGCTTCGAGGCCGCTGCCGAAGCGCTGCGCGTGGGCAAGCTCTCTGGGGCCGTCGGCACCTTCGCCAACATCCCGCCGGAGGTTGAGCGGCTGACGTGCGAGCGCCTTGGCCTGCGCCCTGCGCCCATTTCCACGCAGGTGCTCCCGCGCGACCTCCACGCGCAGTATCTCGGCGCGCTCGCGCTCGTCGGGGCGACCATCGAGACGATCGCCGTCGAGATCCGGCACCTCCAGCGCTCGGAAGTACTCGAAGCGGAGGAGGCGTTCGGCAAAGGCCAAAAGGGGTCGAGCGCGATGCCGCACAAGCGCAACCCGGTCGGCAGCGAGAACCTCACCGGCGCGGCGCGGCTCTTGCGCGGCTACATGGTGAGCGCCTACGAGAACGTCGCCCTCTGGCACGAGCGCGACATCAGCCACTCGTCCGTCGAGCGCGTGATCGTCCCCGACGCGACCATCATCCTCGACTACGCGCTGCATCGCCTCGCTCGCATCGTGGAGAACCTCACGGTCAACGCCGACCGGATGAAGGAGAACCTGGAGCGGACCTACGGGCTCGTCTTCAGCCAGCGGCTCCTGCTGATGCTCATCGACACGGGCCTGAGCCGGGAGGCAGCCTATGACCTCGTGCAGCCGCTCGCCATGAAGGCGTGGCGCGAGCGCACGAGTTTCCGCGAGATCGTGGAGGCCAACGAGGCCGTCCGGCAGCACCTCAACCTGGGCCAGATCGGCGAGGCCTTCGATCCGGCCTACCATCTCCGCGAGGTAGACACGATCTTCGGGCGCATCGGGCTCTAACGCCTTGTCCCAAATCGCTCGCTCGCCGACATCGTCATGCTTCGTTTCTGTGGGCTTGCCCTCATCCTACTCATTGCAACAGGGTGCGATAGCGAGGAGTCCGGCCCGCTCGGCATCCAGGACACGCGCAATTTCGAGGGGTCCAGCAGCGACTTCTCCTACGTTGTCAATGGCGAACAGCAGCGAGGCTGGACGGATGGGCGCGCCGCCTTGAGCATCACGCGTTTTGACGACGGCGTGCAGCACGAGTTCACCATCTACTTCGCCCCAAGCATCGTCGACACGTTGGGCACGCTCACGGTCACGCTAGACTCGTTTTACGAAGAAGGTGCCTACGACGGCAGCGCCGGGCTCGATGGGCGGTACCGGAATGAAACCACCGAGGAGGGCGTCGAGCAGATACTCTCGGCAGTCTATGCTATCGCTGACCGGCCCCTGTACGCCAGCGGCGCGCAAGGCGCCGAAGACGTGTTCGTGATCGAGCGCATGGACGACGAGTTTGCTGAGGGGCGGTTCAATTTCCAGGACGAGGAGCGTGCGATGGTGTCCGGACGCTTCAAGGCGCGCATCCAGGGCATTTTTGACTGAGGGGCCAGGGTCAGTTCAAGCTGTGCGCTTCCGACGGGCTTTCATTGAACCGGACTGGATGCCCGGCGTAGTTTGTGTTAGCGCTTACACGTCCCCCACACCCCTTCTGAGCGGACGGCTCATGCTGGCTGACTTCCTGCCCTTCTTTCTGATGATCGTGATGGCCCTCGGCCTCGCGGTCACGCTCCTCAAGTCCGCCGAGATCTTCGGCCCGCGCCGCCCACGTCGCGTCAAGGCGAGCCCCTACGAGTCGGGCATGGACCCGGTCGGCTCGGCGCGCGAACGGTACTCGGTCAAGTTCTACCTCGTCGCGATGATCTTCATCGTGTTCGACGTCGAGATCGTGTTCATGTATCCGTGGGCGGTCAGCTTCATCGACTTCCTCGAAGCGGGCTACGGCCTGCAGTCGCTCGCCGTGATTGGGCTCTTCACGCTCATCCTGTTCGTGGGCCTCGTCTACGACATCAAGAAGGGCGGCCTCGACTTCGAAGGCTAGCGACTTCGAAGGGCAAGGGAAACTCGGGCTGCTTTCAGTTTCGATTGAAACTTCCGCCGGGCCGGTCGATAGCAACGAATCCCCCTGACGATCCCGTTTCGGATCCCTCGACTCCACTTCGCCCCGACCTTACCTCGCTATGTTCAGCCAAAACGGTGGCTTCCTCACGACCTCGGTCGACTCCGTGGTCAACTGGGCGCGCTCGAACTCCCTGATGCCGATGCCGATGGGCCTCGCCTGCTGCGCCATCGAGATGATGGGGATGGCCGGTCCGAAGTACGACATCGGCCGCTTCGGCGCGGAGGCGATGCGCTTCAGCCCGCGCCAGGCCGACCTGATGATCGTCGCCGGGTGGTGCTCCTACAAGATGGCGCACGCTGTCCGCCGCATCTGGGACCAGATGCCCGACCCGAAGTGGTGTATCGCCATGGGTGCCTGCGCCTCCACAGGTGGCATGCACCGCGTCTACGGCGTCGTGCAGGGCGTCGACAACTTCCTCCCCGTGGATGTCTACATCTCGGGCTGCCCGCCGCGCCCCGACGCGATCCTGCACGCCGTGATGGACATCCAGGAGAAGATCCGCAACGAGCACTCCGTCGCGAAGGACATCCGCGAGGCGGACATCGACTTCAGCGACCGCCGCCTCATCGAAGCCGCGTAGGTCACGCATGAAAGACGATACCTCCAACACTGAGCCGAAAGTGACCGACACGCCGGAGCCCACGGGACTGAAGTACAGCTTCACGCCGCGTCGTGCGCTGGCGGAGGAGGCGAAGAAGGCCAACCCGCACGCCAAGGCAACGACGCACAACCCGGAGGTCGTGGACGCCCTTCGCGCCGAGTTCGGCGAGCGCATCGGCGAGGTCGTTGAGTACGCCAACGAGCAGACGGTCTTCGTCCAGCGCAGCGCCATCGCCGATGTGTGCGGCTACCTCAAGGACGCGCACGGCTTCAACGTCCTCGTGATGATCGGCTGCATCGACCGCTTCACCGAGACCGAGCGCTTCGAGGTGTTTTACAACCTCGTCGCCATCGACCCGCCAAAGCGGCTGCGCCTCAAAGTGCGCGTGGACGACGGCGAGGCGGTGCCGACCGTGACGGGCGTCTACCACAATGCCAACTGGCACGAGCGCGAGGGCTGGGACTTCATGGGGATCCGCTTCGAGGGCCACCCGGACCTCCGGCGCATGTTCATGCCTGAGGACTTCGAGTACCACCCCCACCGCAAGGAATTCCCGACGCTCGGCATCCCCGGCAGCCTCCCGCTCCCGAACCAGGAGACCGACGGCGAACTCACGCTCGACCCCTTCGCCCGCGCCCACGGCGACCTCCCCCAAGACTAATTCAGGTCCAGCTTTATGGAAACGACGCTCGCCCCTGCTGAGGCTGAGGCTGGCCGCGCGAAGATCGCCAGCACCGACGGCTACGGCCAGGAAGTCTTCACCTTCTGGCCGAAGCACAACCGCGCGCTCTACGACCGGCTGGAGACGAAGCACTCGTACCTGGAGCGCGACGCCGACCCGCTCGAAGCGTCGATGACGCTCAACATCGGGCCGCAGCACCCGGCCACGCACGGCGTCCTCCGCGTCGTCGCCAAGCTCGACGGCGAGACCATCGAGAGCGCGCTCCTGGACCTGGGCTACCTCCACCGCGGCATCGAGAAGCTCGCTGAGGTGAAGACCTTTCAGGAGTTCATGCCCTACACGGACCGCATGGACTACCTCAGCCCCTACTCCAACAACGTCGCGTGGTGCCTCGCGGTGGAGAAGTTGGCGAACGTGGAGGTACCCGAGCGCGCGCAGTGGATCCGCACGATGCTGTGTGAATTGGCGCGCATCTCCAGCCACCTCCTCTGGATGGGGACGATGGTGATGGACGCGGGCGCGATGAGCGCCTTCCTCTGGACGTTCAAGTGGCGCGAGGAGATCTACTCCATCTTCGACGAGGTCGCGGGCGCGCGCTTCACCGTGAGCCACTGCCGCATCGGCGGCGTCACGACCGACCTCTCGCCCGACTCCATCGGCATGATCCGCACCTTCGCGGAGAGCTTCGCGCCGGACATCGAGGAGTGGGACAAGCTCCTCGCAGGCAACCGCATCTGGGTGGAGCGCAACGCAGGCGTCGGCACGGTCACGAAGGAGGAGGCCATGGCGATTGGCCTCGCCGGTCCGAGCCTCCGCGCCTCGGGCGTGCCCTACGACCTCCGCCGCTTCGAGCCGTACCTCGTCTACGAGGACCTCGACTTCACCATCCCGCTCCGCACCGAGGGCGACTGCCTCGCGCGTTACCTCATCCGCCTCGACGAGATGCGCGAGTCGGTGAAGATCCTCCGCCAATGCCTCGACCGCCTCCCCGAAGGACCGGTCCGTGTGGACAACGCCAAGCACGCCTACCCCTCCAAGGACGAGGTCTATTATTCGATGGAGGGCATGATCCACGACTTCATGATGACCGACGTGGGCGTCGCGCCGCCGAAGGGCGCCGAGGCCTACCACGCCATCGAGGCGCCGAAGGGCGAGCTGGGCTTCTTCCTCGCCTCCGACGGCACCGGCAGCCCCTACCGCGTCGAGATGACTTCCCCCAGCTTCGCCAACCTCCAGGCGCTCGAGTACATGCTCGAAGGCGTCATGGTCGCCGACACGGTCGTGATGATCGGCTCGGTCGACCCCGTCATGGGCGAAGCGGACAAATAGAAGGCAGAAGTGCGAAGGCAGAAGGATGAAAGGGTGCCGCAATCACCGCCTTCGCTTCCGCATCGACTGCCGAAACAAGGGCTACCACCCTTTCTGCCTTCATCCCTCTGATTTCTGACTTACCATGGAGCGCCCTGCTGACGTCTCGCCCAAGCCCGCCTACCTCCCGACGGAGGCCCCTGAGCGGCATTTCTCTGACGAGGAACTCCAGTTCTCCGCCGCCGAGAAGAAGCAGATCAAGACCTACCTGAAGAGCTACCCGGAGCGCGACGCCGCCGTGATGCGCGTGCTATGGCTGGCGCAGGACAAGTTCGGATGGCTCCCGCCCGAGGTGATGAAGCTCGTCGCCCAAGCCATCGACATGCCGTACGCCAAGGTGGTCGGCGTGGCGACGTTCTACACGCAGTACTTCAAGAAGAAGCCGGGGCAGCACGTCCTCGAAGTGTGCACCTGCTTCTCGTGCCAGGTGATGGGCGGCTACGACATCTTGCACTACCTCGAAGACAAGCTGGGCATCAAGACGGGCGAGATCTCCGAGGACGGCACGTGGCAGATTCGCGAGGCCGAGTGCCTGGGTGCCTGCGGCTCCGCGCCGATGATGCAGGTCACGAACGGGCAGTACGTCCACAACCTCACGCCCGCCAAGTGCGACGCGGTGATCGCGACGCTCGAAAAGGGCGAGGCGCTCCCCTTCGAGTCGGTCACCCTGCCGCAGGACGAGGACGAGATGGGCGGCAACCGCCGCTCCGACACGGAGGCCGTCGTGACCTACCAGACTGCGCCCATCGCTGAAACCACGAAGTAGCGCTGTTAACTCCTTGATTTCACTGGCAGGAAAGTTGCCTGGTGCCTTGCAGAAGCGCTTTCGCTCCCAGACCTTGCCGCTGCTTTCCTCTACCCCCACGCCCTTCGTGTAGCGTCGCCCTGATGGACATCCAGCAGATCCACCGCGCCAAGACTGCCGTGCTCCAGGAAATGGAGCCGCTCACGCCTGACGAAAAACGCCACCTCCGCGAGACGGTGGACGGCCTGTTCATCGAGCGGCGGCTGACGGACCTCAGCAAGCGCGCACGCGTGGCCATGGGCGCAGCTATCGTAGGTGCGACGCTCGCGACCAAGGGCGCGGCGGGCGTGCTGATCTGGCTCGCGTTCGGCGGCGGTATCACCCTCGCGATGGGCGTGCTCGCCGGAATCGTCGTGACGGGCATATTCGCTGCGGTCGGGGCCGCGCGCTACCTCACGCTCTACCGCCGCATCGTCGCCTACCGGACGCTACGCGGCTTCGTCGCCGCGCGTATCCCCGTCATCCGCCCCGACGTGCCGCTCGTCGAGTGAGCGACAAACGCCAAAGGGCGAGCACCGAACGGGTTCGATTGAATTCTATGCTCGTCTCTTGTCATGCTGAACTTGGTTCAGCATCTCAGCGGGACCTCTTAGATCCTGAATCAAGTTCAGGATGACACGAACGAAAGATCGCAGTTAGTCATACGGATCGAACCGATGGAAGCCACCACACCGCAGACGAAAGCCGGAGACTGGCGCAACTACAAGCGCCTCCTACTCCCGCCGATCAAGGACCTCCACAAGCTCGCCGTCTATGAAAAGAACGGCGGCTACAAAACGTTCGCCAGCATTGTCAAGGACAAGCGTGACCCGAAGGAAGTCGCCGCCGACGTGAAGGCGAGCGGGCTGCGCGGGCGCGGTGGCGCGGGCTTCTCGACCGGCCTCAAGTGGTCGTTCATGCCGCCCGTGGACGACCGTCCACGCTACCTCGGCGTCAACGGCGACGAGTCCGAGCCCGGCACTTTCAAGGACCGGCAGCTGCTGGAGTACAACCCGCACCGCGTCATCGAGGGCATCCTCATCGCGTGCTACGCGATGTCGCTCAAGGCCGCCTACGTCTACGTGCGCGGCGAGTATGACGCCTACATCACGCACTTCGAGCAGGCGCTCGCCGAGGCCTACGCCAAGGGCTACGCCGGCGAGAACATCCTCGGCACCGGCTTCTCGACGGACATCGTCGTGCACAAGGGTGCGGGCGCGTACATCTGCGGCGAGGAGTCGAGCCTGATGAACAGCCTGGAGGGCAAGCGCGCCTACCCGCGCATCAAGCCGCCCTTCCCCGCGCAGAAGGGCCTCTGGGGTATGCCGACGACCATCAACAACGTCGACTCGCTGGCGCAGGCGGCGCTGGCGCTGGAGATCGGCCCCGACGTCTATTCCAAGATCGGCTCGGAGCGGCATCCGGGCGTCGCGCTCTACGGCATCTCGGGGCACGTCGTACGGCCGGGCCTCTACGAGTACCCGACCGGCATGCTCATGACCGACCTCATCTACGAGGTCTGCGGTGGGATTCGCGGCGGCAAGAAGCTCAAGGCCGTCGTGCCGGGCGGCTCGTCCACGCCGGTCCTGCGCGCCGACATGATCGAGGGCGTAACCATGGACGCCGAGAGCCTCCGCGACGCCGGCTCGATGATGGGCACGGGCGGCATGCTCGTGATGGACGAGGACACCGACATGGTGCGCTTCCTCCGCCGCATCACCCACTTCTACCACCACGAGTCCTGCGGCCAGTGCACGCCGTGCCGCGAGGGCACCGGCTGGCTCGAAAAGCTCGTCACCCGCATCGACGAGGGCGAGGGCAACCTCCGCGACCTCGACCTGCTGATCGAGCTGTGCGGGCAGATGGAAGGCCGCACCGTCTGCGCGCTCGCCGACGCCGCCGCCTGGCCCGTCCGCCACACCATCACCCGCTTCCGCGACGAGTTCGAGGCGAAATGCAAGCCTGCTGTCTTCGCTGGCGCAGACCTCTCCGGCGACGGCGCGACTGTGGAGGCCGAGCCTGCGTAGCTGCGCATGGACGTGTGAAGGTTTGAACGGTTGCACGTGAGCGGTGCGAACGCGGCGTCTAGCACGGCATACGACCCCCGTACGTCCATACTTTCACACATTCCAACGTCCACCCCTTCCTATGAAGCACGCTCTTCTGTTCGCGCTCGTCTTCGCGCTCGCGGGCTGCCTGCCCGACACCAACCAGGCTCCTGAGGCAGCTACCGCCGAGTCCGCTGCCGAGGAGCAGCCCGAGTTCGTCACCTACGGGACCATGACCGAGTCTGGCGAGGAGCCGATGATGCTCACCGCCGACGCCGTCGTCTCCAACCCTGCCGAGTACGGGGACGGGGCCGTTCGTGTCGAGGGGACCATCGCCAAGGTGTGCCAGATGAAGGGCTGCTGGATCACGCTCCAGAGCGAGTCGGGCGACAACGGCAACCTCCGCATCGAGGTCCCGCGCGACGAGGCGGGCGAGTACGTCTACACGTTCCCGAAAGACCTCGGCACGGTTCGCATGGTCGTCGAGGGTACGGTCGAGGTCCGCGAGGAGGACGCCGAGGCCGTCGCCCACTTCGAGGCCGACGGCGACGAGGCTGCGACGGTCGATGAGGACGGCGCGCGCACCCAGGTCGTGCTCGTCGCCACCGGCGCGATGGTCGAGGCCGCCGAGCCCCCCGATGACTTCGTGGTCCCCGAAATCGAGGCCACTGACGAAGCGTAGGGGCTAGACGCCCCGTCCCACGCTTGCACACCGACAGCCGAAAGCCGACAGCCCCCACCGCTATGCCCACGGTCACGATCGACGGCCAGGAATTCGAGTTTGAGAAGGGCGCCAAGGCCCTCCAGTTCCTGCTCGACGAAGGCATCGAGATCCCGCACTTCTGCTACCACCCCGCGCTCTCAGTCCCGGCCAACTGCCGCCAGTGCCTCGTCCGCGCAGGCACGCCGATGTTCGACCGCGCCACCCGCGAGCCCGTCCTCGACGACAACGGCGTGCAGAAGATCAACTTCTTCCCGAAGCTGATGCCGTCGTGCTCGCTCGACTTGTCGGACGGCATGGTCATCGAGACGCAGTACGGCAACCCCGACGTGGAGGGCGCGCACGAGGACAACCTCGAACTGCTCCTCATCAACCACCCGCTCGACTGCCCGATCTGCGACCAGGCCGGGCACTGCCCGCTCCAGATCCAGGCCTACAAGTATGGCCCCGAGGGCAGCCGCTTCGAGTTCGAGAAGGTGCACAAGCCCAAGCGCATCGACCTCGGGCCGCACGTGATTCTCGACGCCGAGCGCTGCATCAACTGCACGCGCTGCACCCGCTTCACGAGTGAGGTCAGCGGCTCGCACCAACTCTCGATCGTCAACCGCGGCGACAAGAACTACCCGCTGCCCCCGCCCGGCGAGCCGTTCGATGACCCCTATTCGATGAACGTCGCCGACATCTGCCCGGTCGGCGCGCTCACGGAGAAGTACTTCCGCTTCAAGGCGCGCGTCTGGGAGATGTCCAGCACGCCGTCGGTGTCAGACTTCGGGAGCAAGGGCCTCAACGTGACCTACTGGGTCAAGGACAACCAGGTGCTCCGCATCACCCCGCGCGTGAATGCCGACGTGAACGAGTTCTGGCTCCCCGATGCGGCGCGGCTGCTCCACAGCACCTACAACGAGAACCGTCCCGCCGGCCCAACCGTGACGTTCCGCGACGGCGGGCGCGGCGGCGTGAAGTGGGCGCAGGCCGTCCAGGGTGCCGCGATGCTGCTGAAGGACGCCGCGCCGGACCGCATCGTGCTTCTCGGCTCGGCGCGTGCGTCGGTCGAGGACAACCATCTGCTCGCGAAGCTGGCCAACGGGCTCGGCGCTGCCACGCCGCAGTACCTCCGCCACGTCACGCCCGGCACAGGCGACGGCTGGCTCGTCACCGACGACCAGGCTCCGAACACGCAGGGCGTCGAACGCCTCGGCTTCGCGCCTGTTGACGAGACCATGCTCCGTGCCAAGCTCGACGCGGGCGAGATCGACCTCCTCTACGTCCTCGACGACGATCCCGTGGCGGCAGGCCTCGTGACGGCGGACGACCTCGCAGGCATCAAGGTGATTCTCCACCACACGCACGCGACCAACGAGACACTGCCCCACGCCGACGTGGCGTTTCCCGCGCCCGTCGCGCCGGAGCAGATGGCCACCTACGTCAACGAAGCCGGTCGTGCGCAGCTGCTCCGCCCAGCGAAGATGACCAAGACGTTCGACCGCGCGCTGCTGATGCGCCTCGGGACCGGCCAGAGCCGTCTCGACCGCGGCGGCACACCCTTCGACAACTGGGTCGACGAGAAGAACATGGTCGACGCGAAGGCGCTGTGGGAGATCGCCCCCGACCTGGCCGCCGCGCTGAACCTCACGGGCTTCCCCGCTGCCGACTCCGCCGCCGTGATGGCCGACCTCGCCGCCTCGAACCCGGCGTTCGCTGGTGCCACGCACGCCGCGATGGACCTCCAGGGCGCCCCCCTCGCCGATGTTGGCGAGCCTGCCTAGATCCCTACCTGCTATGCTCCGCTTCGTGCTCTTCCTGCTCGCGGTTGTGCTTGCCATGCCAGCGCAGGCCCAGTCGCCTGAGGAGCAGGTGCAGCGGTTCTTCGAGATCTACGCAGCCGAGGGAGAGGCCTCGGTGGACTCGTTCTTTACGAACAACCCGTACATCGAGAAGAACCGCGAGGGTGTCGACGGGCTGAAGGCGCAGCTCCGCGACGTGCTCGGCCTCGTCGGGCCATTCCGCGGCTACGAGGTCGTAGCCATCCGCTCGCTCGGCGAGCGCCTCGTGAACTACCTCGTGGTGGTCGGGCACGACCGGCAGCCGCTGCGTTTCGCGTTCACGTTCTACCGCCCGCAGGACGTCTGGCAGGCGCAGAACTTCCGCTACAACGACGACTTCACGGGCGATTTCGAGCAGATCGGCGGCTACGCGCCGTAGGTTGTCCCGCTCGTCTCGCTCCAGCATCCACCCCGCCTGTGCCTGAGATCGCCAACGTCGTTGCCAACGTCTGGGAGTTCATCGACCTCCCGGTGTACCTCTTCCTCGTCCTCAACGGGCTGCTGCTGACAGCGTCCGCGCTGGTCTACGCCGAGCGGCGCGTGGCGGGCATCATCCAGGAGCGCATCGGGCCGAACCGCGTCGGGCCGCAGGGGCTGCTCCAGCCGTTCGCGGATGTGTTCAAGCTCATCTTCAAGGAGGACATCCGCCCGAGCGAGTCGAACCGCTTCCTGCACTCGGTCGCGCCGACGCTGATGGTGGTAATCGCGATGACGACCGTGGCTGTGATGCCGGTTGCGCGCGGCGTCGTGGTGGCCGACATCTCGGTGGGCGTGCTGCTCGTGCTCGCGCTGACCTCGCTGAGCGTCTATGGGATCACGATTGCGGGCTGGTCGAGCAACTCGAAGTACTCGCTCCTAGGCGGGCTGCGGTCGTCGGCGCAGATGGTGTCGTACGAACTCGGTATGGGTGCGGCCGTCGTGTCGGTCGTGCTCCTCACCGCCGCCACGCTGCGCGGGCAGGGCCTCGACCTCGCCGCGCTCTCGATGACGGGCATCGTAGAGGCGCAGAACAGCGCGATTGGCGTGTTCGCGTGGAACCTGTTCCGCAATCCCGTCGGCTTCGTGATCTTCGTGGTGTGCGCCTTCGCCGAGACGAACCGCGCACCGTTCGACCTCCCCGAGGCCGAGCAGGAGCTCGTCGGCGGCTACCACACGGAGTACGCCGGGATGAAGTTCGGGATGTTCTTCCTCGCGGAGTACGTCAACATGTTCATGGCGAGCGTCTTCATCACGACGCTCTTCCTGGGCGGCTACCTGATCCCGTTCGAGGCGCTCTTCGTGCCGGGCATGATGGAGGCCGGGCTCGGCTGGCTGGTGGTGGTGCTCCAGGTCGGCTCGTTCCTGTTGAAGGCAGCCTTCTGCGCGTTCGTGTTCATCTGGGTGCGCTGGACGCTGCCGCGCTTCAAGTACAACCAGCTGATGAAGCTCGGCTGGGCCTACCTGCTGCCCATCGCCATCGCCAACATCCTCGTGATCGCCCTCGGCATCGCGCTGTGGTACGCGGTGGCGTAAGGCGTGGTCGAGTTCGAGGTCACGACCTGGATTGCCGCGCCGCCAGCGGTCTGCTTCGACCTCGCTCGTGACGTGGATTTTCACGCCGAGTCGCTCGCGCACACTGGTGAGCGTGTTGTCGACCGCCCGGGTCATAGGCTACTCGAGCTAGAAGACGAAGTCGAGTTCGAAGGGCGGCACTTCGGCGTGGTGCAGCGTCACCGGGCGCGCATCACGGCGCTCGAAGTGCCCAATTTCTTCCGCGACGAAATGGTGCGCGGCGCATTTCGCTCCTTTGCACACGACCATCGATTCGAGCCTATGGGCGAGGGAACGCTCATGCGAGACCGCATTGAGTTCGTCGCACCCTTTGGCTGGGTTGGCTGGATAGTCGAACGTGTTGTGCTTAGTCCCTACCTGAAGCGCCTGATCGCGCAGCGCGGCCTAGAGATCAAACGTGCAGCAGAGGATGCGTCGAAGCCTACCCCCTGATCTCACTTTGTTCAAACCGGAGGTCCACGAAGTAATCTGTACCCCTCGAAATCGAGGGGTACACCTCACCACAGCCGCCCCTCGGCGATCAGTTGCGTCGCGCGGCGGCGGAGTGGGGACCACGTGAGGAGCGTGCGGACGGGCGCGGGGAAGCGGTAGGCGTCGGGGCCACGTAGCGCGGGGCGCATCACGAGGCGATGCACGAGGTCCTGCACGGTCTGGGCGAGACGGATCAGCCCCTGACGCTGACGCTGCACGGCGGCGAGGTCAGCATCGGTGATGTCGTGGCCCGCGACAAGCTTCGGACCGAGGCGCGCGGCGGTGGCCTCCGCGTCCTGAATGGCGAGGTTGATACCCACCATCCCGACCGGGCTCATCGCATGGGCGGCGTCGCCGAGGCAGAGCAGGCCGGGGCGGTGCCAGCGCTCGAGGCGGCTCGTCTCGATGGAGAGCAGTGCGGTCTCGTCCCACGACCGCAGCGTGTCGAGCCGGTCGGCCACGTCGGGCACCGTCGCGGCGATGCGGGCGCGGAAGGCGTCGAGGCCCTGCACTTTCAGGTCGAGCAGTGCGTTTTTGGCGAGGATCAGCCCGACCTGCCAGCGCTCACCCGCATCCATGAGCGCGACCATCGTGCCGGGGCCGAAGCGGAAGTAGGCCCCCGCGGCTTCGTCCATCGTCGCGGCGTCGTGGGGCCGCTTCGGGAGGTGGAACCACAGTACGTCGATGGGTGCGGGGCGGCGCTCGACCTGGAGCCCAGCCAGCGTCCGCACCCGCGAGTGCCGTCCGTCGCACGCGATGGTGAGCGGGGCGCGGACCTCGTGCGTCACGCCCTTGCGCTCGTAGCGCACGCCTCGGATCGCGCCTTCGTGTTCGATCAGCTCTTGCACGTCCGCGCCCGTGACGAGCGTGAAGCCGTCGTGCTGCGCCGCCGCATCGAGGACGAGCGGGAGGAAGCAGCGCTGCGGCGTCATCACGACCTCGCCGTGCGGCGAATCGGCGTGGGCGGCCCACTCGGCGAAGTCGGCGAACCGGATCGTACCCTCAGGGGTGACGGCGGTGAAGTGCGTAGTCGACACGTGCGGGAGGCGGCGCACAACGTCTAGCAGCCCGAGGTGGTCGAGGAGCCGCAGCGTGGCCGGGTTGAGCGTGTTGCCTCGGAAGGCGCGGTCGAAGTCGGTGTACTTCTCCAGCAGCGTCACGCGCACGCCTTGTCGCGCGAGCAGGAGCGCCAGCAGCGCCCCCGCAGGCCCCGCACCTACCACGACGGCGTCGGTATCAGTCGGGATCATGGGGGTAGGCATTGAGGACAGCAAGTGGGTGCGAAGGCGCCAACGAGCAGCCCGGTCCTGCGGTCCCGATTTGCCTGTGACAACGTATGAAGCCGGTGTGAAGCGGTGGAATTGTGAACCCTCGGCGGCTTGTTTTGCGCATACTCCAGCGACACCTCGAAACCGAGGTCCCTCCTCCGGTGTGGGGACACTTGAGGATGGAAGCACTTCCTTCGGGAAGCTCCCTCGCAAAGCCTATGTGGTGGTGGGAATCTTTGCGAGAGAACCGGGCGCGGCCCTCAACGCCGCGCCCGGTTTTTTTATGGCGTCGCAGCAACATCGCTCGCGGCATCGGATCTTCAGGGCGTTTTTCCCTCGCCCTCGTTGCTCGGCCGATGCGTCTGCTTCTCCTTCTCCCGCTGCTCCTCCCACTCCTTGCTCACGCCCAGCAGGCGACCGTCGCCTTTGCCATCGACATGAGCGAGGCGACGGAAGCGGGCTGGTTCAACCCGGTCAACGAGCGCGTCGGTGTGCGCGGCGGGGTCGCACCGCTAGCGTGGGACCAGAGCGTGGAGGCCCAGGACGCCGATGGCGACAGCGTCTACACGCTCACGCTGCCCTTCGAGGTCACGGGCGACAGCATCACCGTGGCCTACAAGTTTCACGTGATGGGCGGTGGCAACGAGCCGAACGGTGGCTGGGAGGACGGGCGCAACCGCACGGTCGTCCTGCGGCCTGGTGAGCCCGTCACGGTCGCACGCCGCTTCGACGAGCCGCTGCCCGAGGTGCCACCGACGTTCACAGGGACCGTGGAGGCGATCCAGGACGTGCCGTCGGCGCACCTCGACCTCCCGCGCGATGTGTTCGTCTATCTCCCGCCGGGCTACGCCAACGACCTCGACCGGCGCTATCCGGTGCTCTACCTCCACGACGGCCAACTCGTCTTCGATGGGAGCGAACGGGACGAATGGGGCTTCGACGAGGCCGCCCAGGCGCTCATCGCAGCGGGTGAGATCGAGCCGGTCATCATTGTGGGCGTGAGCAACACGGCGCAGCGGACCAAGGAATACACGCAGACGGTCCAGACGTGGCGCCACACCCTCTCGCGCACCGGCGCGGCCCCGGACGGCGGCGACGAGGCCGACCTGCAACGATTCACCGGGCACTACGCCCTCGACGAGACGCCCGAAGAAGGACTCGATCTGGAGATGCGCGATGGCGCTCTCGTGGGTCGTCTCCCCGGACAAGAGGTCTGGAACGCGCTGGAGCGCGTCGATCCGCTCACGTTCTTCGTGTCAGACCTAAGCATCACGATGCAGTTCGAGGCGGACGAGGACAGGCGCATCGTGGGGCTCACCGCCACGAAGCCGCCCAATGGCGGTGCCGGGCTCGCCTACGGTCGCTTCCTCGTGGACGAGCTGAAGCCCGCCATCGACGCGCAGTACCGCACCGATCCCGAGCGGGCGTCGTTGGGCGGCGCATCGCTGGGCGGCCTCATCACGATGGTGCTCGGCCTCGAATACCCCGAGGTGTACGACGGCCTGCTCGTCGTCGCGCCGTCGGTGTGGTGGGACAGCGAGGAAGTGCTCGACCGCGTGCGTGCGTTCGATGCGCCAACCGGGCAGCGCGTCTGGCTGAGCATGGGTGTCGAAGAGTCCGATGGGATGCGGCAGGGCGCGCGCAAGCTCGGCATCGAACTGCGCGCCGCCGGGTGGGCCAGCGGCGACCGCTTCGTCTACGTGGAGAACGCCGGGGGCCACAACGAGGCGTCCTGGAGCCTGATCGTCCCCGACATGCTGCGGTTTCTGTATGGAAAGTGAGGCCGTGCGGTAGTGCTACTGTGCGGCCGTGGTCAAGCGAACTAGCTTGAAGTCCCAACCAAAGCCCCGCACCTTTTCGACCCTCGACCCTCGACCCTCGACCCTCGACCCGTGCCAGACCTCGACGCTCTACGCAACCTCGGTCCCGTGAGCGCGCGGATGCTCGCCGAAGTCGGCATCGACAGCCGGGCAGAGTTGGAACGCCTCGGAGCAGAGATGGCGTTTCAGATCGTGCGCCATCGCCGCCCGGCCGTGAGCCTCAACCTACTCTGGGCGCTGCACGGGGCGCTGACGGATCAGGACTGGCGTAGCCTCGCCGCTGACGAGAAGGCCCGCCTCCGGGACAAGGTCGCCGTGCCGCTGCGTGTTCGCCCAGGCTGAGAGCAGTACGGCGCCCACGTCTTCCTCGTTGAGCAGAACGGGGGGACCACTCCGCTGCTACAAATGGGCGAACACCGTCTGCCACAGGAGAAGATCCACGACGCCTCCGAGCGCGGCCACGTCGTAGTCCGTTGTCGGTTACTAAAACGGGCCTTTACTAAAACGGGCCTTCGTTGAGGGGCTAGCGCTCGGGCGTCGGGCTCATCTCGGCAAGCAAGTCCCAGCCAAACGTGAGAAGCGGCAGCGACGCCTCGGCGAAGTCCAGCACGGCGGTGGTGAACGCAGGCGTCTGTACGTCGGCGTCGGCCACATCGCGCGTGACGATGGCGCCTTTCCACCGGAGGTACTCCGCGACCTCCGAGTCGGCGTAGTCGTTGTAGCCGCGCGGCATCCGCTTGAGCGACTCGCGCGTGCTCAGCGCCAGCCCGGCGTCCTCGATATGCCGGACGACGTTCAGGAACGACGCAGGGTCGTGGGCGAGGCGGTCGCGCCAGGCGCGGAGCAGGTCCCGCTCGGGGAACCAGTAGCCCGCCGCCAGGAAGCTCTTGCCCGGCTCCACGTGGATGTAGACGCTGCCCGGCTCCTTCTTCCCACCCGAGCGCGAGAGCACAGCGGAGACGTGCGTCTTGTACGGGTTCTTGTTCTTCGAGAAGCGCGTGTCGCGGTAGACGCGAAACACCGACGTCTTTGCATCGCCGCCGAGCGGGAGGCCACGATGCGCGGCTTGGCGCGTGCAGTCGGCAACGAGGCACCGGAGCGGCCACTGGCACTCGTCCACGAAGGTTTGCTTGCGGGGCTTGAACCAGTCGCGCTCGTTGTGGGCGGCGAGGTCGCGGAGGAACTGGAGGCCTTCGTCGCGAAAGCCGGGGAAGGGCGGGAGGTCGAGCGGCGGAGCAGACATGGTGCGGGGAGGAGAGAGATACCAGGACAGGGAAGCGAGAACAGAGAGTACGAAGCGCGAATGACGACGAGGTGTCACCGTGAAGCTTTACGTTAGCCTCGTGCTTTTTTCCGCAGGCGTGATAAGATCTTGCTGGGACTCCCGTAGCTTCACGATGTACCCTCCTCCACTCTTCCCTTTTACCAACAAGCCCTACCAGCTATGGCTCGCCAACTCCTTGCGCGCCTCTTGTTTGCAAGCCTCTTTGCCTTCGTACTTGTGGCGTGCGACAGCAGCGACCCAGAAGAGCCCGCACCAGATCCGCCTGCGGCCCCACCCTCGTTCAGCGTCTCGTCGCAGACCATTACGCTCCAGGACAACAGTGACGGAATCATCTTTTTCGTGTCTCCGAGCGAGGACGTGGTGCTCGTCCGTGTCGAGATCACCAACCCGCGCCAGCAGAATCTCACGTTCAACGCAGGTTCGTCGACGGTCGTGCGCAACGAGTCTTTCGCGCTCCAGGACGCGGGCATCGGCTACGTGAGGTTTAGCGGCGACTGGACCTTCGAGTTTGTCGGCCGGCGTGCCGCTGGCGACCAGGAGAGCTTCAACGTCACCGTGACGGTGAACGTCGGAGCCTAGCGCTTTGGCCGGTCTGGCCTACGCCGCCTGCGCGAGTGCGTGCCAGGCGGCGTAGGCCATGAAGCCAGGTCCGAGGCGCAGCGCCTCCTCGTCGATGTCGAAGCGCGGCGTGTGGAGGCCGTGCACGATGCCGCGCGCCTCGTTGCGCGTGCCGAGCCGGTAGAACGAGCCCGGAATCTCCTGGAGGTACCACGCGAAGTCTTCCGAGGCGAACCAGCGGTCGAGGTCGACCACGTGCTCCTCGCCGACGTAGTCCACGGCAGCTTCGCGGAGCGTCGCGGTGAGGGCGGGGTCGTTCGAGAGCGCCGGATAGCCGACGAGGATCTCCACGTCGCATGTGGCCCCGAGCCCCTGGGCGGTGTGCATCGCGACGCGCTCGATGAGCTTGTGCGCGCGGAAGCGCCACCCCTCGTCCATCGCCCGGAACGTGCCGATGATCTGCACCTCCTCCGGCAGCACGTTCGTCGCGCCCTCGGCGACGACCTTGCCGAACGAGAGTACGCTCGGGCTGTCGGGCGGGCAGTTGCGGCTGATGACGGACTGCAGCGCCGTGAGGACGTGCGCCTGCACGAGCACCACGTCGGCGCTGAGGCGGTGCGGTGCTGCGGCGTGGCCGCCCTCGGCGGTGATCGTGAGGTAGAGTTCGTCGGCGCTCGCCATGTAGTCGCCCGCGCGGACGCCGATCGTGCCGACGGGCAGGTCGGGCGCCACATGCTGGCCGAGGATGTGGGTCGGGGCGGAGCCTGTGTGCTGCCTCACAGCGCCGAGCGCGCCTTCTTCGACCATCACCTTTGCACCGCCGGGCAGCTTCTCCTCGCTCGGCTGGAAAAGGAAGCGGACGGTGCCGGGGAGGTCGTCGCGGATCTCGGTGAGGAGCCGCGCCGCGCCGAGGAGCGCCGCCGTGTGCGCGTCGTGGCCACAGGCGTGCATCACGCCGGGCGTCTGCGAGGCGTAAGCCAGGTTAGTCGCCTCCTGGATGGGCAGCGCGTCCATGTCAGCCCGAAGCGCGAGGGTGGGGCCGGGCTGGCCGCCTGTGAGCGTCGCCACCACGCCCGTCTTCGCCACGCCGGTCATCACCTCCAGGCCGAGGTCGGTGAGCTCATTCGCGACGAGCCGCGCCGTCTCGTGCTCCTCGAAGGCGAGCTCGGGGCGCAGGTGGATCGTGCGGCGGAGGCGGACGGTATGGTCGAACGTCTCGTCGGCGAGCGTTTTGAGGCGGTCAATCATGCACGGAGCCGGAGTAGGGGGTGTCTGACGAGGGTGGAGGCTACGCGCCAAACTACCGCCCGTGCTGGTCGCGGCTCGCCCGTAGGTCGCTCGGGCGAGGGGGGCCGCCCGGCGGTGGCGGTCGATAGCGAACGTGGCGTCGGAAGTCTCCGAGAAAAGCGCTTCCGAGAACGATGAAGAGCCTGGTTCGCCTCGGCGGGATGTGGTAGCTTGCGGGCCGCTCATCGGCGTTGCGCCTTCGAGCGGCTGTCGTTTCCTAGTCGCAGTGCTTTCGCCGCGGCTGAGCCCTCCCCCGAGCCTGAATTCCGCATCGCCATGCAGCCTGCCGTCCTCGCGCCCAAAACTGGACAGTCCGTCGCGCCCGTCGAGAAGCACCTCCCCGAGGCGCATGCCGTCCATGACATCCTCGACCGGCACATCCTGGCCGACGGGTTCGACATGGTGCTTGACATGCAGCACAGTCGGGGCGCGCACCTCCGCGACGCCAAGACGGGCCGCGACTACGTCGACTTCTTCACGTTCTTCGCCTCGAACCCGCTCGGGATGAACCACCCGAAGCTCTCCGGCGATTCGGCAGACACCAAGGCGTTCCAGGCGCGCCTCATGGACGCGGCACTCAACAAGCCGTCCAACTCCGACGTCTACACGCGGCATATGGCCCGCTTCGTGGACACGTTCGCTCGGGTGGGCATCCCCGACCAGCTGCCGAACGCCTTCTTCGTGTCGGGGGGCGCGCTCGCCGTCGAGAACACGCTCAAGGTGGCCTTTGACTGGAAGGTGCGGATGAACCACCGCAAGGGCTACCGCCGCGAAGTCGGGCACAAGGTGCTGCACTTCGAGAAGGCGTTCCACGGGCGCAGCGGCTACACGATGTCGCTCACGAACACCGACCCGAACAAGGTCAAGTACTTCCCCAAGTTTGACTGGCCGCGCCTCTCGACGCCCGTCGCCAACGGCCCGGCGCATATGGACGACGTCGAGCAGCGGGAGGCGCTCGCGCTCGCGCAGGCGAAGACCTATTTCCGCGAGCACCGCGACGACATCGCCTGCGTGATCGTGGAGCCCATCCAGGGCGAGGGCGGCGACAACCACCTGCGCCCGGTCTTCCTCCAGGCGCTCAAGGACCTCGCGCACGAGAACGACGCGCTCCTCATCTTCGACGAGGTGCAGACCGGCGTCGGCCTCACCGGCACGTTCTGGGCGTGGCAGGGGCTCGGCGTCACGCCGGACCTGCTCGCGTTCGGCAAGAAGGCACAGGTCTGCGGCGTCCTCGCGGGTGGCCGCGTCAGCGAAGTCGACGACAACGTGTTCAACATCTCCAGCCGCATCAACTCGACGTGGGGCGGCAACCTCGTGGACATGGTCCGCTTCGACCGCATCCTCGAAGTGATCGAGCAGGACAACCTCGTCGGCAACGCCTGGCACGTCGGGAGCTACCTCCTCCAGCGCCTCCACGCGATGGCTGAGGCGCACGACGTCGTCGCGAATCCGCGCGGCCGCGGCCTCATGTGCGCCTTCGATCTCCCCACCGCCGAGCTGCGCAACGCCGTCCGCCACCGCGCCTACGACCTCGGCCTCATCATCCTCGGCTGCGGTGCCAACACGCTCCGCTTCCGCCCCGCGCTCACGGTCACCGAAGCTGACATCGACCAGGGCCTCGACATCCTCGCGCAGGCGATGAAGCAGACGGTGTAGCGGTGGACGGCAGGTCAGGTGCGTCGGCGGATCGAGAGCAGATAGTCGACTATCTGAAGACGTGTACAGGGCGCGAGTTGAGCGAGATTCTCAACACCGCCCTGTCCGTGCGCGAGGAAGTGCAGAACGCGCACGGGCTTGAAGACCTCAACTCCGAACACGACGCAGGGTGGGCTTTTGAGGTCGTGGCTGACCAATGGCCCGAATCCGAAGAGCGTGTGGAGTGGGGTGAAGGTTTACACCAGCAGGGACAGTGCACAACCTGCGGCGCTGAGGTGCTCTCACATGCAAAGCGGGCGCGGTGTCCACTGTGCGGGAGCCTGGTGTTATGCACCTAGACACAACTCTTTTAGTGTCATCCTGAACTTGGTTCAGGATCTCTGACGACTCCGTTATTTCGCTGCATTGCTGAGATGCTGAAACGAGCTCAGCATGACAAATACGGGGTCTATCTCCCTAGCCGCCGGCTCACCGAGCCTCGTCCATCGCGTGGAGTTGTGCCTCGATGGCCTTCATCATCGCGTGGAGGTCCGTCTGCTGGGTCTCAGAGAGCGGCGACACCATCTCGGCGACGTAGGTGCGCTGGAGCGCATCGGCCTCGGCGGCGAGGGCGCGGCCTGCGGCGGTGAGCACGATCAGGTTCACGCGGCCGTCGGACGGATCGGGGCGGCGCTCGATCAGGCCGCGCTCGGCGAGGCGGTTGAGAAGGCCCGTGAGGTTGCCCTTCGTCACGAGGAGGCGCGCGGCGAGCGTCTGCTGGCTCACGCCGTCCTCGATGAGCAGGTGGGCGAGCGTCTCGTGCTGGGCGACGGTGAGGTCGAGCGTGCGGAGGCGCTCGGTGAGGAGGCGCGTGCAGGTCTGGTAGGTGCGGATGACCGACAGCCATGCGCGGATCGAGAGCGGCTGGCGCGGACGGTTGCTCGGAAAGACGTCAGTTTGCTGGGAACCTGACATATCGTTGAGGCTTAAACCAAAATAGTTCATCTATAAACTAAACGCTACATCCGCATGTCGGTGTTCCTCCGCGTCCTCCCGCCCCTCCTCCGCGTCGGCAGCGTCGTTGCGCCTGGCGCGATGGCCTCGCTCGCCTGGCGCATGTTCCGCTCCCCACGCGACCTCGACAAGCCCGTCTCAGCCCGCGAAGAGCGGCTTCGTGCCGCGGCGCAGACCGAACGCATCGTGTCCGGGACCTACGAGGACGCCGTCGAGATCCAACTCTACCGCTGGCCTGCTGCCGCCGGGACGACCACACCTGGCGCCTCTCCGAAAACGGCGCTCCTCGTTCACGGCTGGGAGGGTGACGCGCTCAACTTCGTCGCCTTCGTGGAGCCGCTGCGCAAGGCCGGGTTTGACGTGGTCGCGCTCGACGGCCCGGCGCACGGCGCGTCGTCGGGCGAGCGGACCGACGCACTCCGGCATGCGCAGGCCATCGAGGCGGCAGTCCGGCACCTGGGGCAGGTCGATCTGCTCCTTGGGCACTCCTTCGGCGGCTATGCCTGCGTGTTCGCCGTGGCGGGCATCCCCGATCTCATCGAGCCGCAGGACGTAGGCCGCCTTGCGCTCATCGCCGCGCCGGACACGTTCGAGGGCGTCTTCCACCGCTTTGCGCAGATGGTCGGCTTCTCGGAAGCCGTCGAGCGCCGCATCCACCGCCGGGTCGAGGCCATGGGCGGACAGCCGGCGTCGCGCTTCTCGGTGCGCCACGCGCTCAGCCTCATCGATGTGCCGACGCTCGTGATCCATGACCGCGACGATAAGGAAATCCCCTTCGCCGAGGGCGAGACGAACGCAGCCGCCGGGCCGCACGTCACGTTCCTCCCGACCGACGGGCTCGGTCATCGTCGCGTTCTCCGCGCGCCGGATGTGGTGCAGCACGTCATTGCGTTCGGCAAGACCGTAGCTGTGGCACTA
>JBCBNX010000011.1:0-104875 GCA_039821555.1 Bacteroidota bacterium | reverse complement strand
TACCGTAGCTGTGGCACTACCGTAGCTGTGGCACTACCGTAGCTGTGGCACTACCGTAGCTGTGGCACTACCGTAGCTGTGGCACTACCGTAGCGCGTTGAGGATCTTGCGGTTCTTCGTCCTTCACCGCACCGACCTGGCTATCTATGCCCCGCAAGATCTCCGACCCGACCCGTATTCCTGTCCCCGGCGGCAAGCTCATCGAGGAGCACGTTGGGCGCGTGCGCACGGGCACGGCAAGCCTGAGCGTGGCGCACATGGTCGCGCCGCCTGCCTGGGGCGAGCCAGTCCAGACGCCGACCTTCGACGAGGTCACCATCGTGCTACGCGGCACGATGCGCGTGGAGCACGACGGCGGCTTCCTCGACGTGGGACCGGGCGAGACGGTGCTCTGCGAGGCGGGCGAGCGCGTGCGCTACTCGAATCCCTCGGCGACGGACGCGTGCGAGTATTGGGCCGTCTGTGCGCCAGCGTTCAGCCCGGATGCGGCCGGGCGTGAGGAATGATGCGGTGCGCTTGACCGAGTCGGTACGAACGCGGGCGAGTAGAGAGGTGCCCTGTTCGGCAGGGCCTCCAGTGGGACCCGGTAATGGTATTGCAGGCCCATAGCGGAACGTTCGGGCACCATTGGTGCCCACCGAACCGGGGGGCTGGGTCAAGGCCACGCGAGGAGGTGGTTGCCGTGAGGGGAGGCACATGCTTTGACCAGGGCGAGGTCTCACCCATTTTGCCGTCGCCTGCATCGTCCTCATGCCCCTCGCTACGAATCGCGCGCTCCGGTGCGCACTCCTGCTCACAGTGCTGGCCGTCAGCGTCCCAACACTGCTTGCGCAGGACCATGTGCTTGACTTCGCGGCGGCGGCTCCGCATGGGCACAAGCACGCGCCGGGACAACTCTGTGTCCTCCCAGCGGCCCCGTTCGAGGGGACCCTCTCCATCCCGGCTCCTGAGCGTGCTCTCAAGGCCCGCGGCGAAAAGGCAACGGCCACGTTCAACGTCGACTTCATGGCGAGCGGTACGACGCTCTTCGGAGCCTACGCCTGCGCGAGCTGGCCGACGGACGCACAGACTGCCTTCCAGTATGCAGCCGACGTGTGGGGCGGGCTGATCAACTCGCCGGAAGACATCACGGTCAAGGCATGCTGGACGACGAGCCTCTCTTCCGGCACCCTCGGCGCGGCGGGCGCGCGCTCGTACTACCGCAACTTCACCAACGCGCCCTACACCAACACCTGGTATCCCGTTGCGCTGGCCAATGCGCTCTCCGAGACCGACCGCAACGGCGCTGGCTCTGAAGAGATCTATGCGGTCTTCAACGGCAACCGCACCGACTGGTACTACGGCACCGACGCCAGCCCGGCGTTCGCGCAGTATGACTTCGTGACGGTGGTGATGCATGAGATCGGGCACGGCCTCGGCTTCGCGGGCAGCGCGGGCATCAACAACGGCACCGGGCGGTGCTCCTCCGCGCCAGCGGGCCAGGGCTGCATCAACAACGGCAGCACCATCCCCTATGCCTTCGACCGCTACGCCTACGACGGCAGCGGCACGAGCCTCCTCACCACAGCCACCTACGCCAACCCGTCGGGTGACCTCGCGACCATCCTCACCGGCGGCACGGTCGGCAGCAGCACCGGCGTCTTCTTCACCGGCTCGACCATCGGCACGCAGCGGCTCTACACGCCGTCGAGCTACGCGGGGGGCTCCAGCTACTCGCACTTCGACCTCTCGCTCTACCCGAGTGAGCTCATGAAGCCGTCGCTGCCCAACGGTCAGGCCGTCCACGACCCGGGCCTCGCCCTCGACCTCCTCGAAGACCTCGGATGGGCGTCGGTGGTCCCGGTCGAGCTGGTCGCGTTCGACGTGAGCCGCGCGGGCGAGGACGTGATCCTCAACTGGGCGACGGCGTCGGAGACGAACAACAGCGGCTTCGAGGTGCAGGTGCGCACGCCCGGCGCCGCCGACTTCGCCCTGCTCGACTTCGTCCAGGGGCGCGGCACGACCGCCGAGGCACAAGCCTACAGCTTTCGCACCGCCACGCTCACGCCCGGCACCTACGCCTTCCGCCTCCGCCAGGTCGACTTCGACGGCGGCTTCGAGGTCTTCCCTGCGGTCGAGGTGACCGTTGAGGTCGTCGGCACGCACTGGGCGGCGAGCGCCTACCCGAACCCCTTCGCGGGCACTGCCACGCTTGCCTTCGCCGTGCAGGAGGCCGAGCCCGTTCGCGCCGTGCTCTATGACCTGCTTGGTCGCGCCGTGCAGACGGTCTACGAGGGCACGCCGACGGCCAACGCGCCGGTCGAGGTGCAGGTGAACGGGCACGGCCTAGCGAGCGGCCCCTACGTCATCGAGATCGCAGGCGAGCGCTTCCGCGAGACGCAGCGCGTGACGGTGGTTCGCTAGTCGGCACACAGGGCGCCGAGCACCCGGGTAAACCCCCGTTGTGCGCAACCGGGCCGGGCGGTATGTTGCGAGACATGCAGATGTTGCGTGTCCTACCTTCCCGCCTAGCCGCCCTCTCTCATGCGCTTTGTTTCGTTCCTAGCCGCCCTACTGCTCGCCGCCTTCACGCTCCCCGAAGCCTACGCGCAAGCGCATCGGCACGGCGGGATGCACTCCCACGGTGGCGAGATGCACTCCCACGCTCCAGACGACGAGGCGCTTGCTGACGTAGCAGGCGACGTGTATATCCCAGACGGGCCGGACCACTGGACGCCCGCCTTGCCCTAAACCGGCGCGGCCTCCATCCCGCCGCCGCCGGCTCGCGCGTTCCGAACGAGCCAGTCGGGCACCGTCACGGTCAACTTCCTGGGCGCGGGAGACTTCGCCTTTGGTCTTGCTTGCCGCGCGTGGCCTGCGGCAGCGCAAAACGCCTTCGTCTTCGCAACCACCATCTGGGACGGTCAGGTTGACACGCCCGTAGATGTTGTCGTGGATGCCTGCTGGTCGAACCAGCTACCATTCGGTGCGCTTGGTGGCTCGGCGGCCAACGCCTTCGCCCGCGACTTCTCGGGGGCTCCGCAGGCCAACGTCTTCTACCAGATCGCGCTCGCCAACGCGCTGGCAAGTACCGACCTCAACGGGACCACGGCGGAGATGACCACGATCTTCAGCACGCCCAACATTTTTCTGGATTGGTACTTCGGGACCGACGGTAATACGCCCGCGGGCGAGCAGGACTTCGTGACGGTGGTGTTGCACGAGATCGGACACGGGCTTGGCTTCGCAGGGTCGGCAGGCATCAGCGATGGCACAGGCACCGGGCGCTGCTCGAGTTTCCCGGGGGGGCAGGGCTGCATCAACAACGGCGGCTTTCCCTACGGCTTCGACCTGTTCGTGGAGGACGGTGGCAACGCGTCCATCCTGGCAAACCCACCCTACGCCAACCCCTCGTCCAATCTCGCCACCATCCTGACGGGCGGCACGGTGAGCGGCAACACGAACCTCTTCATCGACAGTGTGACGGGCGGGCGGCAACAGCTCTACACCCCGGCCACCTATGCGCCCGGCTCGACCTACTCGCACTTCAACACGCCAGACTACCCGGACGAGCTCATGAAGCACGCGCTCACGGCAGGGCGCGCCATCCACGACCCTGGCTTGGCGCTCAACTTCCTCGAAGACTTCGGCTGGTCGCAGGTGATTCCCGTCGAGCTGACGTCCTTCGATGCTCAAGTTGATGGCGCCGACGTGGTGCTGCAGTGGGCGACGGCGTCGGAGACGAACAACAGCGGCTTCGAGATCGAGGCGCGGGCCTCGGGCGCGTCCACGTTCGAGACGCTCGACTTCGTGGCGGGCGCCGGCACTACGAGCGAGGCGCAGGCCTATGCGTTCCGCCTCCCCGACCTCGCGCCGGGCACCTACACGTTCCGCCTCCGTCAGCTCGATTTCGACGGGCGCTTCGAGGTCCTGCCCGAGGTCGAGGTCGAGGTCGGCGTGGTGGGCGCGCTGTGGCTCACCGACACCTACCCGAACCCGATCCGCACGGAGGCGACGGTGGCCTTCGCTGTGCCGCGCTCTGTGCCCGTGCGCGTCGTGGTCTATGACCTCCTCGGGCGTCCCGTGCAGACGCTCTACGACGGCACACCCGCGGCCGACGTGAGCGTCGAGGCGCGCTTCGATGCGACAGGGCTGGCAGGCGGTGTCTACGTCGTCGAGATCGTGAGCGAGGGCGCGCGGGAGACGCAGCGCGTGACCGTCGTGCGCTAGCCGACGTCATCTGCATCCAGCGTGGGACGCAGTCACGGGAAAACGCAGCGACGAAAAGACAAAGCGAGGCCGTCCGGTAGGGGCGGCCTCGCTGCTTTTCGAAGAAGCGTGGGGTCTACTCGGTTGGCGGGCCCTGGTTGACGGTCACGTCCGTCACGGTCATCGTCACCGTCATGCCGTCGCCCTGCATCGAGTCTTCCAGCATCTTGATCTGGTCCTCGATCATGCTGCGCATCGACTCCGGAATCTCTTCCATCTGAGCGCGCATTTCGGCGATCTGCGACTGGAGGTCCCCGCCGTCCTCGCCGCCCATCATCGCGTCCATGCCCGTCATGACCATCTCGGTGAGCCAGGGGTGGAGCAGGCCGTCCGTCGTGCGGTAGTCCGACATCGTCATGGTGGTGCTGAACTCGGCAGAGCGGCCGTCGGCGTTGAGCGTGCCGTCCATGACCATGCGGCGGAGGACGTAGTCGTCGCGGTCGATGTACATCGTGCCGCTCTCCAGTTCGCCGTCGTCCATGCCGGGCTGCCCAGACATGCCCATCTCCTCGGCGCACGCGCCCATGTCATCGATGCGCACGATGATGGTGTCCTCGCCGTCGATGGTTTCGGTGCCGGCGTAGGTGGCCTGCTCCTTCATGCAGGCGAGCACCGCGTAGGGGTCGTCCATGTCGCCGCCGTCGCCCATGTTCGGCTGGCCGTTCACGTAGGTCGTGGCCGTGTAGGCGAGCGGGCCGCCGTCGGGATCGCGCTCGTAGTAGGTCGTCAAGGACATGTTCATCATCGACATGGTCTGCGTGACGGCATAGTTGTCGATGTTCGCCATGCGGTCTGCGTAGCGGTCGATGGTGCGCTGGATGACATCGGCGCCGGAGGGCTGGGCCCAGGCGGGTCCAGCGAGCATGAGGCCCGCAAGCAGGAGACAGGAAAGGAGGCGGTTCATGGGATCAGGAAGTCGGTGGAGAAGGCGTGGGGCGGGTGAGCGTGGCTAGAGAGGCCCGCGCATCAGGGTACGACGCGGGCCGTCGTGGTGCATGGGTGCAGCCAGGCCTACAGCTTAACAATCTCAACGCGGCGGTTCGTCTGTCGCCCTTCTGGTGTGCCGTTGTCCGCGACCGGGTTGGCGTCGCCGAGGCCCTGCGTTTCGAGGCGGCTGGCGTCGATGCCCTCGCCGGTGAGGTAGGCGCGGACGGCATCGGCGCGGTCCTGGCTGAGGCGCTGGTTGGCCTGGGCGTTGCCCGTGTTGTCGGTGTGTCCCTCGATGCGCAGGCGCAGGTCGGGGTTGCGCTCCAGCGTGCGCATGAGATCCTGGAGCGTCGGCGTCGACTCGGGGCGCAGCGTCGCCGAGCCCGTGTCGAAGAGGAGCCCGCCGAGCGCGACGCGGCCGTCGGCCTGCAGCTGCTCGTAGAGGATCGTGCGCCCGCCGGCCGCGATGCGGACGTTGTCGAGCAGGATCGGACCGCGCTGGTCGTTGTCCTCGGCGGCCAGTTCGCCGCAGACCGTGAGGAGCACGCGGTCGGTGCGCTGGATGTCGGCGTTGGGCACGTTGGCAACGCGGTTCTCGCCGATGTACATCTTCACGTACGACCCGTCCACGGCGATGCGGACCGGCACCATCCGTTGCTCGTGCGTGTTGAGGTTCTGCGTGGACGAGCCGCCGTTGCCGCCGGTCACCCCCGTCTCGAAGAAGCTCCCGACCTTGAAGAACGCGCTGGAGTAGTTCTGGAGGCCGCCCTGGAAGCACCCGTAGTCATCGCTCGGGTTGTCGAGCGGGCCAGTGCCGAGGGTGAGCGCGTTCCAGTTGTCGCCGCTGTAGAGGTCGAACTCGATCGTGAAGCGCTCGGGCAGCGTCTCGGAGAGAGGCAGCGCGATGCTGCTGTTGTCGGCGAAGCGAAGCTGCTGCCCGCCGTCGGCGGTGCGTACGACCTCCATGACGCCGCTCTTGAAGTCGAGGCGGCGCGGCACGTTGCCGACGTAGTCGTCCTCGTAGTCGTCGAAGTAGAGCACGCGGTCGCCGGGGACGAAGTCGTAGTTGGCCCACGCGCCCTCGCCGGGGCGGAGGCTCTCCGCGTCGGACGAAGCGTCAGGGGCGGCAGCGGGCGCGGCGCCGGTGTCGACCGGGTTGCCGTCGTTGTCCACGTAGACGACCTCTTGGCCCTCGGCCTCGGCACGACGGACGCAGGCTTCGTCGCCGAGGGCGCACTCGATGGCCCCGGTGACGATGCGGTCGGCGCGGCGCTCGGCCTCGCGCTCGACAGCGCGCTCGGCCCCGCGCTCGGCGGCCCGGCGTGCGCGCTCGAAGATGGACTGCGCCTCGGCGGGCGGCGCGAGAAGCGTAAGCGGCGTCACGACGAACAGGAGCAGGAGAAAACGGGTCAGCATGGCTGGTCGGGGTTGGGGAGAAAGGCCCAGGTCACTCTCTAGTACGGAACCGCGCGCCGGAGCGGATCACCGCCTAGCCGGATCTACGTGCGGCCCCACGCTTGATGGCCTGGCGCAACACCGCGGCAGGCGCAGCCGTAGTTGCTCGGTGCGTTGTTTCTCGTCCAGCCGAGCCTTGCAGCCGAGCCCCGCTATGTCCCGTCCGACCGACCTGACGGCCGCCACGCCGTCCCGCTACCAGAAGCCCGTTGGCCCGATGACCGAGGAGCAGGCGCGGCAGCACGTCGTGAAGCTGAAGGAGTTCTACTGGCACCTCGCCAGCTTCCTCGTCACGATGCCGATCCTGCTCGGGATCAACCTCTTCACCGACCCGAGCCACCTGTGGTTCATCTATGCGTTCCTCGGCTGGGGCTTCGGCGTGATGGGCCATGCCGCGGAGGTGTTTGGGACGCCGGGCCTCGGCTCGAAGTGGGAGGAGCGCAAGATGCAGGAGCTGATGGGCATCCAGCGCGATGAGGACGAGGCGTCGATCGAACGGCTGCGTGCGCTCGTCCATGAGGCCGTCGACGAAGAGGAGGCGCGGCACCGCCAGACGCAGGACGTGGACACGGCGCGCCTGCTCCGGCGCATCGAGCACCTCGAAGCCATCGTGACGAGCCGGGACTGGGAGATCGTGGAGGCCGACTATCGTGCCCAGACGGCGTCCGAAGCCCAGACGACGCCGGCCGAGGCGCCATTGACTCAGACACCATCTGCCAGGGCCCAGCGTATCGATCTCGACGCGCTGCCGGAGGACAACGGGCAGGTGCCCGACGAGGCGCGCGCCGCCTATCTTGCGAGGCGTGTCCACTAACCTCCTCGCCTCGCCCTCCATGCTTCTCGGTTATCTCATTCTCTATGTCCCAGACGTCGAACGCGCTGTGGCGTTTTACGAGCAGGCGTTTGGGCTCGCCCGGCGCTTCGTCCACGAGTCCGGCGACTATGCCGAGCTAGAGACGGGGGCGACCGTCCTCGCCTTTGCGGCCGACGAACTGGCCGCCTCGAACTTCACCGCGGCCTATCGCCCCGCCGATTCGTCGGCGCCGCCCGCAGCCTTTGAGGTGGCGCTGGTGACCGACGATGTGGCCGCGGCGTTCGAGCGGGCCACCGAGGCGGGCGCTGCGGTGCTGGCCGAGCCGACGCAGAAGCCGTGGGGGCAGACCGTCGCCTACGTCCGCGACCTCAACGGTGTCATCGTCGAGCTGTGCACGCCGGTCGGCGGCTAGCGCTCCTTCCTCGTTCGCCTCGCTGCTGTGTCCCTCGCTGTTATGCCCCTCGCTGTTGTGTCCACGCCCCTCCGCGTCCTCGTCGCTCCCCTCGACTACCTCGCGGCCGACGGGGCACCCGCGTGGGGCCGGATGGCGCCGCAGCACATGGTGGAGCACCTCGGGCTGCTGGCTGCGCTCAGCTATGGGCGCGTGACCTCGCCCGTCACGCCGCCTGAGGCAAAGTGGGACCGGCGGCAGGCCGCGCTCCAGTCCGACGATCCCTTCCCGCGCAACTTCGACCCGTTCAAGAGTGGCACGCTGCCGAAGCTGCGCTACGCCGGCCTCGACGCCGCCCGCGCGAAGCTCATGGATCATGTCCAGCGCTACGAGGCGCACTGGACGGCTCACCCCGACGCGACGCACGTCCACCCGTACTTCGGCCCGCTCGGCCAGGACGGCTGGGCGCGCTTCCACCACAAGCACGTCCGCCACCACCTCGCGCAGTTTGACCTGCTCGCGCACCTAGACGCGGCCTAGGCTCGCCTCGCCCATGACCGCTGCCAAGCACGTCGCTCTCGTGGCGCATGACTACAAGAAGGACGACCTGCTCGCCTGGGCCGAGCGGCACCGCGGCGCGCTCACAGGGCATCATCTCTACGCGACCGGCACGACGGGCAAGCTGCTTCAGGAGACGCTCGGGCTGGACGTGCATCGCTTCCAGAGCGGCCCGCTCGGCGGCGATCAGCAGCTCGGCGCGCGCATCGCCGAGGGCGGCATCGACGTGCTGATTTTCTTCTGGGACCCCCTCCATGCCCAGCCGCACGACCCCGACGTGAAGGCGCTCCTGCGCATCACCGTGGTGTGGAACGTGGCCGTCGCCTGCAACGAGACAACGGCTGACTACCTCATCGCCTCGCCGCTGATGGCCGGGCCCTACGAGCGCCAGCTTCCGGACTACGACGGCTACCTCCAGCGAGACGTGTAAAGCATCGCCGGTGAACGGAACAGACCCGATACCTCGGGGGTCGGGTCCCGCCGATTTCTCTCGCACGCCTTCCCCTGTCGCCCCGTGTCTGACCTCCGTACCCGCATCGAAGCCCTCGTCGCCACGCCTGACCTCGACCGGGCCGCGGCGCTGCCGGTCCTGGGCGACTTCCTCGACGCGCTCGATGCAGGGGAGGTGCGGTCGGCCGAGCGCGCAGAGGACGGCACGTGGCATGCGAACGGCTGGGTGAAGCAGGGCATCCTGCTCGGCTTCCGCCTCGGCGAGATCGTGGACCAGTCCGAGGGCGCGTTCCGCTTCTTCGACAAAGACACCTACCCGACGAAGCCGATGACGCTAGCCGATGGCGTGCGCGTGGTGCCTGGCGGCTCGACGATTCGGCGCGGGGCGCACCTGGCGCGCGGCGTCGTGTGCATGCCGCCGATGTACGTCAACGTCGGCGCCTACGTGGATGCGGGCACGATGGTGGACTCGCACGCGCTCGTGGGTAGCTGTGCGCAGATCGGGAAGCACGTACACCTCTCTGCAGCGGCTCAGATCGGCGGCGTGCTGGAGCCGGTCGGCGCGGTGCCCGTCGTGGTCGAGGACCATGTGTTTGTAGGCGGCGGGTGCGGCGTCTACGAGGGTTGTGTCGTGCGCGAAGGAGCCGTCCTAGCTGCGGGCGTGATCCTCACCGGCTCGTCGCGGGTCTACGATCTCGTGAATGAGATCATCCACACGCGCGGCGAGTCCGGCCAGCTCGAAATCCCCGCCGGGGCGGTCGTCGTGCCCGGCAGCCGGACCGTCTCGTCCGAGTTCGGGCAACAGCACGGCCTGGCGCTGGCTGCGCCCGTGATCGTGAAGTACCGCGACGCCTCGACGGACGCCGCGACAGCGCTCGAAGGCGCATTGCGATAGCGCGGCACGGGTGACGCGCGGGGTTGATGTGGGAGCGGCGGTCGGGGCTCGTTTCGTATCTCGTACTGCTGCCGTGCTCCTATCCCTGCGTTCCCATGCTCTGCGCCGCTGACCTCGCCACGCCGCTCGGGCCGTTTCTCGTAATCGTCGACGGCGACGGCGCTCTCGTGCGGACGGCGTTCGCCTCGGTGGACGAGGCCGAGGCCCGGATGGGCGAAGCTGTGACCATCGCCCCCGCACGCTGCGCGGAGGCGCTGGCGCAACTCACGGCGTACTTCGCAGGCGACCGGCGCACGTTCGACCTCTCCCTCGCCCCGTCGGGCACGCCGTTTCAGCAGCGCGTGTGGTCGGCGTTGCAAGCGTTGCCCTACGGCGCGGTGACGAGCTACGGAGCACTTGCCAAGCAGCTCGGTCAGCCCGGAGCCGCGCAAGCGGTCGGCCGAGCCAACGCGGCGAACCCGCTGCCGGTGGTGGTGCCCTGCCACCGCGTCGTCGGAGCCGACGGTAGCCTGACAGGCTTCCTCGGCGGCCTCGACAAGAAGCGGGCGTTGCTGCACCTCGAAGGCGCGCTTGCCGAGACGCCGGACCTGTTTGGAGATCAACGCTAGCCCGGCTATGAACCACCTCTGGAGTCCCTGGCGCGCCACGCACGTGGAAGCGTACGAGCCGCCGCCACCGGGCACGGGCTCGGTCTTCAGCCGCATCGCCGCCACGCCCGAGCGGGACGCCGAGCACTTCGTCGTGTGGCGCGGGACGACCGTGTTCGTGGTGATGAACCTCTACCCGTATAACAACGGGCACCTGCTCATCGTCCCCTATCGCGAGGTGCCGACCTACGCTGACCTCGACGACGATACGCACGTCGAGATCGCGCGGACGATTCGCCGGGTGATGGGGTGGCTACGGGCCACGCTCGCGCCCGACGGCTTCAACGTCGGGCTCAACGAGGGTGCGGCGGCGGGGGCGGGCATCCCGGAGCACCTCCACGTGCACGTGGTACCGCGCTGGACGGCCGACACCAACTTCATGCCCACGGTCGCGGGCACCAAGGTCATCCCCGAGGCGATGCGCGCGACCTACGAGAAGCTCATCGCCGCCGTCGATTCGGAGGAAATCGATTCGGAGGAAATGGAGGCGGAGGGCGACACGCAGGCTACTGGGGGCGACGGACGGGCTACCACGGGGGAATGAACGTCGTTTTCGTGGGCGAGGCGTTAGCCGGGCGGTAGCTTCGGCGGCGCTGCTTCACCCACCCGGCCCCGCGCTCGATGGCGCCCCCCACGCCTCCCGTTGCGTCCTCCTTCCGCTGGCGCGACCTCGCCTGGCCCGTGGCCCTGAGCGTGGTCGTGCTCGGCGTGATCGTGGGGTGGACGTACGAGCCGGGCGCGCTCACCGAGATCGCCGCGACGCTCGACCTGCGCGTGGCGGCGCTGGCACCGCTGGCGTTGCTCGGCATGGTGGTGATTGGAGGGGTCCGGCTGCGCTTCTTCTCGCACCGGCACCTCACCTGGCGCGGCGGTGTGCGCGGGCAGATCGCGTGGGACTTCATGAGCGCCGTCACGCCGTCGGCCATCGGCGGCGCGCCGTTGGCGGGCTACTTCGTCGCCAAAGACAACCGCCTCCCGGTCGGCGAGGCGATGGCGCTGATGCTCTTCGCCATGCTCATGGACCAGGTGTGGTTCGCCACAGCGGTTCCCATCATCCTCATCGCGTCCGGCTACGTGGACGTCTTTCCCGAGGCAGCCGGCAGCATTGGGCAGGGCCTGATCGCGGCCTACTTCGTGATCCTGTGGCTATGGGTGGGTCTGTTCGCCTTCGCCACGATCATTCGCCCGCAGGTGCTGAGCAGCGTAGCGCGGTGGCTGGTGCGCTTCCGCTGGCTCAAGCGCTTTGCCTCCGTCGTGGAGCGCGAGACGGAGGCGCTCGAAGCCCGGGCCACCGTCATCCGCAAGGAGTCGCCGGGCTTCTTCGTCGTGGGCTACCTCTACACGGCGGCAATCTGGATGTGCCGCTACCTCGTCCTCTTCGCGCTCCTCGCGAGCGTGGCACAGATCCCCCCCTTCACGACGCTGATCCGCATCATCGGGATGTGGCTGACGGCCCTGCTCATCCCCACGCCAGGCTCGTCGGGTGGGATGGAGGGGCTGTTCATGCTCTTCGTCGGTCCGTTCCTGCCGCTGGCGGCCCGCGGCGTGGTGGTCACGGTCTGGCGGCTGCTTTCCTACCACCTCATCATCGGCATCGGCCTCGTCGTGACGATGGGGACGATCCGCGAGGCACTCACGCGCCGCAAGGACGACGAGGCGGAGCCGGAGGGCGTGTAGCCGGTCAGCCGAAGAGCGTCCAGAAGACGCCGAAGCGGAGGTGATGCGGCGCAAAAGGATAAGTCGGCACCACGAAGGTCCCGGCGTAGGCGCGTTCGGCGAGTGCGTTCTCATAGACGAGGTAGACGCTCGCGCGCTTCTGAAGCCGCGTCAGGAGCACGAGGCCGAGGGTCCCGCTCGTGGGCGCGTCGATGGTCGCCGCGCTGGGGATGGGGAAGAGGCCCGACGGCGGGTGGTAGGTGCGGCTGGCGAAGCTCGTCCAGACGCGGCCGCGCAGCGCGATATCGAGGTCGAGCACGCCGTCGAAGACGTCGAGGGCGCGGAAGCCGGCCTGCGCGTGGCCCCAGGCATCGGGGAGCGCGGCGAGCGCGCGGATCGCCACGCTCGTGGAGCCCTCGCCCGAGTAGGTCCCCTGCTGCACCGACGCGGTGGTCGTGGCGTAGACGCCGCGCCGCGCATCGGGGCGGAAGGCGAGCGTGGCCGTGCCGATGGTCCGCTGGAGCGTGCCGGGCAGCGTACCAAACGTTGCGCCGCCCTCGTCCGCGCCTCCGGCTTCGGGGCTGTCGGCGAGGAGGAGCCGCGTGTTCTGTTGCAGCACCGCAGTCCCGCGCACGCCGATCCGAAACGCGCCAAGGTCGACCTGGCCGCCGAGGCTCGCCTGGGTCGTCCGCTCGTCGCCGCCGAGGTCGTCGGCCCGCAGCGCCACGCCCCCCGTCGAGTCTGGGCCATAGCCGCCGACCTCGGCCCGGCCGTAGCCGGTGCCACCGTAACGTACTCGCGCGTCCAGTCGCACCGGACCCACGGCACGCTCGACCTCAGCATAGCCGCTCGCGAACGTGCCCTCCGGTGTCACGTCGAGCCCGGCGCCGAGCCGCACCGCTGCGCCGCCGAGCACCGTCGAGTCGGTCAGCGCGACGTGCGCGAAGGAGCGCGCCTCACTGGTAGGCATGAGCGCCGCCGAGGTCGAGTCCAGCGCCGCGTCGCGCCAGGCTGTTGCCCGGATGGCGAGGCGGTGCGAACCGAGCGGCAGCGGCTGCACGAGCGCCACGCCCAGCCGCTGCGCCTCGACCTGAAACACATCGTCTGGGGATCCGACGAAGCCGGTGGTCGGTGTGTAGCGCGCCGTCTGCGCCAGCCGGAACGCCGTCACAGCAACGGGGGCCGGCAGCAGACCCGCGTCGAGCCGGAGCCGTGCTGAGAGCAGGTGCACGAGGTCTACGCGCGCGGCGGTCCCGTCGGCGATGGTGGCGGAGAACGGGTTGTAGAGCGCGGCGTTGGGCGTCACCGCGCCGCGGGCGCTGGCCTCGATGCGGGTGCGGTATTCCGTGACGGCGAGGGCCCATCGTGGCCGGTTCACCGTGGCCCGGGCGAGCACGCGGTAGCCGCCAACCTCCGAGCCGTCGTAGAAGCCGCCTGTCCCGACGCCCGCCACGTGAAAGAGCATGCCGAGCCGCCCGTCGCGGCCCACGAAGTCGGGTCGGCGCGTCTGGGCGTGGGTGGCCCCGATGAACTGAACGCCTTCCTGCCCGGTGAGGTAGCGAAGTTCGGTGCGGGCGACGGGCGCGTCGAGCGGACGCAGCGCGCTGTGGGTGGCGGCGGGTGCGCCCAGGGCTGCCGGCTCGCGACTGAGGCGCCCGAGCACATCGAGCGGGAGGAGGTCGTAGCGCGGGCGGCCCGTCACGAGGTCGGCCACCGGCGCCCCGTCGAGCGTGAGCGCGGCGCGGCGCGGCGCGCGGCCAGCGAAGCTCAGTCCGTGGGGCCAGCCGGGCTCGCCGAGGTCGTAGACGAACGCGCCGTCCAGGTCGGCGTGAGCCTCGGCGAGGAGAGGCAGCACGGACAGCCCTGGCTGCGTCGCCGGTACCTCGCCGAACACCACACCTGGCGCCGGTACGTAAGCGCTCAGCGGAGTCTGCGGAGGCGCTTCCTCCACGGCCGTCGAATCAGCAGCGGGCGCATCAGCGGTACTGGAGTCGGTCACGGCCGAGGAGTCCGCTGGAAGCGCGGAGGGCCTCACCGCGACAGAGTCGGTTTCCTGCGCGGCGGTGCCCAGCGAACCGACTAGGAGCACGATCAGACACGCAGCGGTTCGGAACCCCCACATCCTCACACACCCAGGCGCCCCCACCTGCTCACTCTCCCTCCGGGAACAGCCCGAAGAGGCGGCTCTCGATGCGGCTGATGATCTCGAAGCGGTCGGCGTCCTCGTTCACGAAGTCGAGGTCGTCGGTGTTGATGATGAGGCGCGGCGCCTCATAGCGGTCGATCCAGTCCTCGTAGAGCCCGTTAAGGCGCTCCAGGTAGTCGATGCGGATCGACGACTCGAACTCCCGGCCGCGCGACTGGATCTGGCGCACGAGCGTAGGGACCGAGGCGCGGAGGTAGACGAGCAGGTCCGGCGGGCGGAGGTAGCTCGTCATGATGTGGAAGAGCGCGCGGTAGTTCTCATAGTCGCGCGTCGCCATGAGCCCCATGTCGTGCAGGTTGCGCGCGAAGATCTCGACATCCTCGTAGATCGAGCGGTCCTGCACCACCGAGTGCGGCACCTGCTCAATGGACCGCTGGTGCTCGAAGCGGCTGGAGAGGAAGAAGACCTGCAAGTTGAACGACCACCGGTTCATGTCGGCATAGAAGTCCGACAGGTAGGGGTTGTCGTCCACGCGCTCGTAGAACGCCTCCCACTTGAAGTAGTCGCTCAGGACGCGTGTGAGCGAGCTTTTTCCCGCGCCGATGTTACCTGCAATGGCGACGTACTTCTTTCCGGAGGCAGGGGGGGCGGGCATCAGCGGGCAGCGAGGTGAAACGAGCGCACCGAAGGTACGACGCTGGTCGCCGGGCGGCGCGCTACGATGGCCGCGAGCCATCTAGCCGCATCCCGGCGCCCACCATCCGGAGCAGCGCACGGGCTGATCCTACCTGCCACGGCGTACCATCGGGCGCGGGGGCAACGGTGTCGAGCGCCGCAGCGAGGTGGCTCAGGGCAGCGGCCTCCGTTTTCTGCGCGGCCTCGCTGACGACACCCTCCGCAGGAGGGCCCGCGCCGAGGTAGCGGTCGCGCAACAACGTGGTCGCTACGGGCTCGAGTTGGGCGAGGGCATCCTCGACGGCGTGGCGCGTTGCTGGCGCGGCTAGCGCGATCGAATCAGCGGAGTTGGAACGAGAGGCGTTGGAACGAGGAGCGTCGGGCATCAACTAGACACGTGGTAGTAAAAAAGAAAGCTCGAACAGGCCAAGTTGGGGATACGGCAGGAGGTGCTAAATATAATGGAATTAAGGGACGTGGGGGCGTCAGGGATAGGGGAAGTTGAGGCAGGGAAAGACGGCGCGCACCAAAAATCTTGAGACCGCGCCGGAAAAACACCTAGCTCGTCAGCACTAGATGATGAGGGCCTAGTGCGCTCGTGGGTGCTCCCCACATCGGGTGTCTCCCGCCCTCGGTTCTTCTCACACCAACCTGCGTCTCTCATGAAGACCACTCCTCAGACCCGCACCCCGTCGACGGCCGCCCTCTCACTGCGCGGTGGCATTGCCTCACGTGCCGTGCTCAGCGTCCACGCTCATCGGACGACGAACTGGCCGCCACCTTGCTGGGCCGATACGCGCAGCTAGTGCACAGCACGCGCTGCCCAGGTAGCCGCGTGCATGCCTAGGCCGAGCCAGGTGCTCTCGCTGTGATCGTGTCGCTACGACCCGTGTTACAGCGAGGGGCCTGGCTGTTTGTTTGCACCTACCCTACTCTGAGCCGCTTGTGCTCATTGCCTGCCCGCCATGACTACCTCGACCTATCTCCTGCACCCACGCCTGCGGGCACGCACGCTCTGCCACGGCGCCATCGAACTGGTCGACCCCGACCTCGAAACCGTGGTGCTCGTCACCGATGTGGCACACGCGCTGACAACGCTCGTGCACACAGGATGCCTTCCTGAGGACCTCTCAGCGGAGGCGGTGGACGACCTCGAAGCGCTAGCGAATGCAGGGTTCTTGCTTCGCCTGCCTCCCGGACTCATGCCCGATGTCGCATTGCGCTGGTGGGACGTCGGTGTGGCACCGACGAAAGCAGCTACGCTGCGTCGCCACCGCGTGTCCGTAGCGGCCCTCGATGTCACGGCGAAAGGCATAGCCGCGGCCCTAGCCGACTACGGGCTGCACCCATCACGTTGGACCGAAGACACCCTGCTTGCCGACGTGGGGTTGATCCTGGCTGACGATGCCGCCTGTGTGGACGCCTTGCCGTGTCAGGTAGGCCTGCCGACGCTTGTCGTGCAGACGAACGCGGCCTTCCCCTGGGCCGTCTGGTTGGAGCCGGGACGTACCGCATGTCCGTGCTGTTTACATCGCCACTTGCAGGTCAACACACCGACGGCGCCGCTCGTCGTGCCACGGCAGGGCAACGTGCTCGGGATGTCTGCTGAGCGCATCGCAGCGCTCCTCGCCGAGGGGCTCGCCCGCGCTGCCTGGACGGCTGAGGTTCCCGAACTCACCACGCTAGGCAATCTCGACGATGCTGCCAGGCATACGGTGCGCCGTGTGCCGACGTGCCCGGCGTGCGGCTCGCCACCCGCCGAGAAGCCCCCGACATGGACCTCGCGTCCCAAGGCACCGGGGAGCCACCGCTGGGCATCGCTCGACGAAGCCTTCAACCGCCTTGAGACGATTCACAGCCCCATCGTAGGCATCTCGTCGGATCTGCCGACGCTGGCCGAGGACCCTAGCGACCAGAACAAACCCCAGGAGTCAGAGGGGACATCGTCCGTCTGGGGACCTCGGCAGGGACTCGGCGTGCGGTATCGCGCGCTCTGGCCCGTGCAAGCGATTGATGGTCTCCACCACAGCATCACGCTGGTGGCAGGCGGCACGGGGCCGGCGCTTCGACACGCCCGCGTGAAAGCGCGAGGGGAGGCAGCCGAGCGGGCCTCCGGAGCGTGGTGGGCTGAGCGTCCGCATGTCGTCGCCCGCGCTGCCGATCTCAAAGGCCGCGTGTATACGCCAGAGGACCTCCTCGGCTTCCGCGCTGACCAGTATGCCGACCGCGCCACATGGAACGCACGCACCCACAGGTTTTTGCGTGCCCCGGAGCGCTTTGACCCGGCGCTACCCACGGCTTGGATCCAGGCATATCCGCTGCCCAACGAAACAGGAGCCGAGGCTACCGACGAGGTACCGGTCTGGGTGCCAGCCGGGTATGCGTTTTACCAGTACGACTTTGGCGACGGGCCTATCTTCGCCAACGCTGACAGCAATGGTTGCGCAGCGGGTTCATGCCTGGAGGAGGCGGCGCTGTTCGGCCTCTACGAAATCGTCGAACGGGACAGCATCGCGCTGTGGGTGCGCTCGGGTGCGGTTCGGCCCGGCGTGGACCTTCGAACCGCGGCCCGCGTGGCGTTGCAGGATGCCCCCGGGCACTACGCGTCGAGAGGCCGCTCCCTTGCCGTCATCGATGTGACTTCCGACATCGGTGTGCCGGCATTCATCGCGCTCTCGCACCGGCTGGATGGACTGATGGGCTGGGCCCTCGGTTTCGGCTGCCACCTCGACCCGGAGGAGGCGGTGTCGCGCGCGGTCGGCGAGGTCACGCAGTCGGTGCACGAAGTCGAAGACGGATCCGACGCCCTCGCCTGGGGCGACGTCGCCACGGTGGAGGCCTTTCCGCACCTCGCCCCCGACTCGAATGTGCCTGCCATCGATCTCCGTTGTTGGCCTGCGGCCGCCACCGACGATGTGCTGGGTGACCTGCACGAGGTCGCTGCACGGGTGCGCCGCGCGGGCTTCGAGCCCTACGTGATCGATCAGACGCACCCGCTTGTGGGCATTCCGGTCGTGCGGGTCGTGGTGCCTGGGCTTGGGCACTTCTGGCGGCGTCTCGGCACTCCGCGCTTGGCGACCACGCCGTACGAATTGGGATGGGTCTCCGCTCCAGGCGTTATCAACGACCCGGACTGGACGGAGGTGACTGTGTAGGGCCTATCTGAAAAGCTGTCCAGAATAGGCCTTTGAGGGCATAGGTAGGCTGGCTATAGCAGCAGCAGGGTGCTAGATTAGGCCTCTGGTCACCCACCCGGCTGCTCGCTGTGCCAGCAGGCCTCCTCCACCGGATCCTCCTATTCGGCGTGTGTCTGGCGACACTCGCGCCCGCGCCGGTGCGTGCCCAAGAGGCCGGACCACCGCTGCTCGTGCGATACGGCACCGAGGACGGACTGCCTTCCGCACTCATCACGGAGGTCCAGCGCGATGCCCTGGGATTCTTGTGGGTCGGCACACTCAACGGACTGTGCCGCATGGAGGGCGCCGCATTTACGTGCTACCAGCACGATCCTGCAGATCCGAGTTCTCTCGCGCACGACATGGTCATTCCTGAGGGGCTGACCGTGGACCGTAGCGGACGGCTGTGGGTGAACACAAACGATGGACTCCAATATTTTGACGCACACTCCGGGCGCTTCGTCGACCACCCGGGCGTACGAGACCTCACGGTCTATGCCATCGCCGAGGCGAGCGAGGGCGGTCTGTGGGTGGGTACTTTATCGGGGTTGTACCGCGCGCTGACGTTGGAGCACGAGGCTGAACACGTGTGGGGCACCGCGCCCGTGTATGTCTTGAACGAAGCTGCAGACGGAACCCTGTGGGTGGGGGGTGCGAAGGGATTGGCCAAGCGCTCGCCCGGCGGTACGTTCGAGGACGTAGAGGGTCCGACTAGTACCGTCTTGACATTTCACCTGCTCCCTGATGGGGGTGCCCTCGTGGGCTTTGAGCAAGACGGTATATGGCAGCTCAGCGCGGATGGACGAATGACTCCTCGCGCGTATCCAGACGCCTCCCATCGTGTGGTCACCGTAGACGCAGCTCCCGATGGAAGTGTCTGGGTCGGCACGTGGTGGGACGGACTCTACCGGGTCTCGGCCACGCGAGACACGGTGCTGCAGCACATCAAGCCCCAGCCTGGGGTGGTGGGAGGACTTCCCAACATCAGTGTGGCGGATGTCCTGGATGACCCGCAGCTCGGTACTTGGATTGCCACCTGGGACGGATTGGTGCGCCTACTCCCGCCCTCGCCCTACCAGGCGCTTGAGCCGCGTTTCGGGATGGATCCCTATGTGATGGCCATCGACGAGCAGGCCGGTGCGACGCTTTGGGTCGGAACGCTCGGCGGCGTCCATCGGGTCGACCCCCGGACGGGACGTTGGAGCACGATTCCGGGGACCGAAGGCTGGGCGGTACGTGCCTTGGCGCAGGACGACCAAGGCAATCTCTGGATTGGGACGGAGCAGCACGGTATCCAATATTGGGATGCTCAAACCGGTGCACTAACTGTGCGCTTTGCTGGGGTCTTGCCCCCGGGCACGGGTAGCGTTCTATCCATCCACCTCGCTGAGGAGGGTGACCTGTGGATTGGCACCGGCAGGGATGGGGTATGCCTTGCCCCGGCCCGCACCGTGTCGAATGATCCGGAAGACGTGACGTGCATCAACACGGAGGGGCCTCCTGGCCGCGCGCTGACCTACGACGAGGTGTACACACTTGCGGAAGGCAGCGACGGAAGCGTGCTCGTGGGGACATCAGGGGGCGGCGCTCTGCGCGTCGATGCAGAGCGGCGTGTGCACCCGCTTTCGCCACAGGCGGCCGCGGATCCGAGGCTGTCCACGGCACGGGTGGTCGCGCTCTTGCTCGACACGGAGGGCGGCGTGTGGGTCGGTACGTTCAACGGCGTAGCGCGTGTGGCGCCGAGTGGCGACGTCCAGTGGTATGGCGTGGCAGACGGGCTTCCCCACTCAAGCTTGGGGTGTTTGCTTTCGGACGAAACCGGTCGGGTTTGGGCGAGCACAGGCGCGGGACTTGCCGTCTTCGAAGCAGGGCGCTGGGAGCCGCGTGGACGCCCGGAACAGCTCATCACGTCGTCCTTCACCATGGGAGCGTGCGCCCAGGCCTCGACCGGGCTCTGGTTCGGCACCCGCCAGGGGATTGTCGGCGTTGACCCTGCCGTGGTGCCTACCACGCCGGAGGCACCCTCGGTGGCGTTCGCGCGCCTGGAGCGAGACGGGACCGATGTGCTGCCAGCACCGACGCCGCTCGCCAAACTCACGCTACGCCCCGGTGACGACCGCCTCATGGCCCACCTCGTCAGCCGGGCCCACCCCCACCCCGAGGCTGTTCAGTTTGCCTACCGCCTTGAGCCTGCCCGTGCGCGCTCCGACGCGGACTGGGCAGCGCTGGATGGGTCCTCGTTGCTGCTGGCCAACCTCGCACCGGGGCGCTACGTGCTACGTGCGCGTGCGGTCGGAGCCACGGACCCTGCTCAGGAAGCGCGCCTCACCCTCGTTGTGCAGGCCCCACTGTGGCAGCGAGGCTGGATGCGGTTTCTCGTGCTCCTGATTGTCGCTGCGCTGGTTGTCGCGATGTATCGCTACCACCTCCACCGCGCCCTCGAAGTCGAGCGCACGCGCCGGCGCATCGCCGACGACTTGCATGACGACCTCGGGAGTCGCATCGGCGGGCTCGCCAACCAACTCATCCTTGCCAGCAACCGGGTGCCCGTCGAGCACAAGGCCGCCCTACGCGGATACGGGAACCGCACCCAACTCCTCGCCTCGGACCTCCGCGATCTTGTGTGGGTGGTCGACGCTGCCCGGGACTCCCTGGAAGCGCTCGCCGAACGCATTCGCGGTACGGCACACGACCTGCTGACTGAGGTTGAGGTAGAGGTCGAGGTTACCGGAGCTGTAGCGCTTTCCCTGCCGATGACCGTGCGGCGGCACATCCTGTTCATCTGCAAGGAAGCCTGTCACAACATCGCTAAGCATGCGGGCGCGTCGCGAGTGCACATGCGCTTGGAGGCCGCTGCTGGAAGGCTCCAGGTCCACATCGAAGACGATGGTCGGGGCATGCCCCTGCGCAACGACAGGCCTACAGCGCGCGGGCACGGCCTGGCATCCATGCAGCGCCGCGCCGATGAACTGGGTGCCGCGCTGACGACCTCGGCGAGCACCCTGGGCGGTGTCCGTCACCACCTGGACGTGCCGCTCCAGTCGCATGGACGCTGGTACTACCGGTGGCACCAGCGCGCGCGCGCGCTCTTCGGGCGGCCGAGGAGCACACCACCGCCGGTGGACGGGACAGACCCGTTCCCGGGAGATGGCTACCCAGGTCCAAACGTGCCGACGGCGTCCCGGGCCTCGCTCCGCGATGCGGCATAGAATAGCGGACTCCCGCGATAGGCACAGCCTCCGTGTGCCCGTACCCTCCGCCACGCACCAACTCGCTACGCCCCATGTCTGTCTCTCTACCCGAACCCCTCGCGATCTGGCTAGTCGAAGACGATGGGCAGTTCCAGGATGACTTCGCTGCGGTGGTCAACGAAGCATCCGATCTTACGCTGACCGCCACGTTTGGTACCGTGGCGGGCTTCGAGCACGCGCTCGACGATCCGACGCGGGATCGCCCCGACCTCGTCGTGATGGACGTGCGCCTGCCCGACGGCAACGGAATCACGGCGACCCGGCGCTATCGGGAGGACTACCGCGGTGGTGCCGTGCTGATGCTCACGAGCGTGGACGCGCCGGACACGGTCTTCGCAGCGCTCCAGGCTGGGGCCGTGGGCTATATCCTCAAGGATCGCCTCGCGGACAGCCTGCTGAAGGCCGCGCGGCAGGCAGTACAGGGCGGCATGGACGTGTCCCCAGGCGTCGCAGCCTACGTCCTGGACTATTTCCAGAAGCTGCCGAAGGTGCCCGCTCAGAAATCACCCCTGCCGAAGGTGCCCTCGCCCCTCTCGGCGCGCGAGGAGGAGGTGATCCGACTGATGGCCCGCGGCTTCAGCCAGAAGCGCATCGCCGACGCGCTGTGCATCAGCACGCACACGGTGGACACGCACGTGCGCAATATCTACCGCAAGCTGCACGCCTCGACCGGCCTCGAAGCCGTCGCTATCGCAGTGCGGATGGGCATCGCGGACTGACGTTTCCAGACCGGGGCGCTAGGTCGCGGAATGGTTCTCATGGATGGCTTGGTATCGGACGCGTCGCCAAAGGGTGGTGCAGGCGGAGGCGCGGGGCGCCGTGAGGTATGACTCTTGCTGATACCCAGCAGGCGTGTCTGTCTCGCACTCACCCAGAGCCCTCGTGTCGTTTGCCTATCGTCTCATGCCAGCCTGGCCGTCGCTCGCGTGGGTGGCGTGCGGCCACCGCAGGCGGCCGAGCATCGAGGTGCTGCACGGCTCCGGCGTCGTGCGCGCGGACGACTGGTTCGGCGAGGTCGTCTGGGACGCACCGTACGAGGCGGCGGCCTTCGATCAGACCGACCTCGTCTATGGGTCGGGCGCTCGAAAGCGCGACGGCGGGGTCACCTTCGTCTCCGCCTCGCACACGATGGACCGCCTCGTCTGGAGCAGCGATGGCGAGACCTTCTGGGTGAGCAACAGCCTCCCGGCGCTCCTGGCCGTCTCCGACACGACCGTCGACCCCGTCTATCCACACTACCCCCGCGACTTCACGACGATGACGCTCGGGCTGTCGGAATATGAGCGAGAGGTCGCCGCGACGAGCCCAGCTTCGCGGACCGTGCGCCTGCTCTACCACGACAACCTCCGGCTGGACGAGCACGGCCTCCAGGTGGTCGCCAAGCCGACCATCGAGCGGGACCTGTCGACCTACGCGAGCTACCGGAGATTTCTGGAAGCGGCGCTGCAACGATGCGCCGCAAACATGGCCGACGCTCGCCGCCGACAGCCCTACGCCTGGATGGGCACCGTCTCGACGGGCTTCGACTCGCCGACGGCGGCGGCGCTCGCGCGTGCGGCTGGGCTGAACGAGGCGCTCACGATCACGTCCGCACGCGGCGGAGCGTCCGACTCCGGCGACGCCATCGCGGAGTACCTCGGCGTCGCGCTGCACCGTGTGGCGCGCGATGCGTGGCGCGCGACGGCCTTTCCCGAGGTCCCCTTCCTCGCGGCGGACGCGAAGGGGGAAGACGTGTATTTCCGCGGCGCTGAGTCGCTTCTGCGCGGGCGGGTGCTGCTGACGGGCTATGGCGCTGGCGCGTGGGCGCGGCGCGAAGCCCCGCTCACCGAGATCCGCCGGGGCGACCAGTCGGGTCTGTCGCTCACCGAATACCGCCTCTGGGCGGGGTTCATCAACATGCCGCTGCCCACCTTCGGGCTCCGTAGCGGAGGCGGCATCTACCGCGTCAGCCTGAGCGACGAGATGCAGGCATGGGCGCGGCCTCGTTCCTACGACAAGCCGTTCTGTCGGCGCGTCCTCACCGAAGCGGGCGTGCCCGACGGCCTCTACGCGACGGAAAACAAAGCGGCCTCCGTGCTTCTCTTCGACCGGCGGAGCTTCCTCTCGGAGACGTCTCTTGCGGACTTCGAGGCGTACCTCGCCCGGCTGCGGGGCACGAACCGCGCGGAGGTGTTTGGTCAGCAACTCCGTACGCGGGCGCGCAGCCTGGCCGCACGCACTGTGGTGGAGGGGGCTGGACGATTGCCGGGCGCTTTCGCGCATCGGCTTCGCCACTCCGGACGGCTCAACGAGACCGCCTACCAAGACGCGCGCTACGACTACCTCTTTGCCTGGGCCACGGAGCACGCGGTTGCCCGGTATCGGCAGACCGTCTAGGACAGGAATCGCCGCGCCGCGTGCGTGTTCTGGAGGACGAACCGGAACGCAATCATCGCAATGTGCGGGCGTGTAGAGATTCGGAGTGCTCCTTGCTGGGTGGGACCCATGTCTGCTGTTGCGCTAGCCCCATGTCGCCATGCAACCCCCCGCTCCTTCTGAGCCCCGCCGCGCGCCCCGCTGGGTGCGCTGGAGCGTGGCCGCGTTCATGGCCGTGTGGGCCTCCGGCCAGCTCGTCGTCGTGCAGACGCAGGGCTTGAGTTCGTGGCGCGCCGGTGGCTTCGGGATGTACGCCAGCTTCCACCCCGTCCAGCGCGACGCCTGGGTGCAAGCGGAAGGCCAGGAAGAACTGCAGCGCTTCTGGAAGAAGGGCACCTACGATGTTCCGGTCTTCGAGATCGTGCGTCCGCACCTCACATTTCCGCGCCCGGGGGTCCTCCAGGACGCGCTCGATGCGCACGCCGCCGCCGGTCACCCGCGCTACGCGGTTGAGATCACGACGCTCTCGTTCGACGTGGAGACGCGCACGCTCTCCCACAGCCCGGTCCTGAAGGTCGCGGCGACGGGCTTCCAGTCCCCCGCCGAGCCTACTCCCGTTCCTACGTCGGCAGCCACCCCTGCAGAGGACTAGCGATGAAGACGACCCTGCTCGCCCCTTCAGCCTCTCCAGGGCTCTCCATCGGCACGCCGGCACCGAGCCGCTCGGCGCTCGAAACCCTGCGGGTGTCCCTCGCCGTGGCAGCCCTCGTCTACCTGGGCTACATCTTCACGTCGGTCCGCATCGAAGAGACGCTGCGCATGGGCCTGGCGATCCTGCTCTTCGGCACCATCGTCCTCGGCGTGACGACGCGGCGGGCCCTCCTGGTGTGGCCGGTGATCTGCGTGACCCTGGCGATGGGGCTCGTCGCCCGCCCGCTCGACATGCCCAACCACCACTGGATGGTGACCTACCTCGCAGCCGTAATCAGCATCGCGACGCTGTGGACGCGCGACCCGGCGGCCCAGGTGGAAGCGCTCCGTGCGAATGCGCGCTGGCTCCTCGTCGTCCTGATGGGCTTCGCGACGGTGCAGAAGCTGCTCTCGCCAGACTTCATGGATGGCTCCTACATCGGCTTTGAGCTAATCCGGGGCGGCTTCGCTGGGCCGGTGCTGGAGCTGATCCCTGCAATCGGCAGCGTCATCGGGCCGAACGCGGAGGCGGTGCAGCACTTCCACGAGACACCGCCGGCCGACCTCGCCGCGATCACGCTCGCCTCGCCGTTCCCAGGCTTTGCGACGGCAGCCTACACGATTACCGCGCTGACGCTCCTCATGGAGGCGTGGCTCTGTCTGGGCATGTGGGCGTTTCCCAAGCGCCGCATCACGCACCTCTCGCTGATCCTGTTCATCGTGACGCTCGCCGTGATCCGCCAGGAGGTCACGTTCATCTCCGTCGTGTGCGTCGTTGGGCTGCTGGCGTGCACGCCGGAGCAGCGCTGGTTGCGGTGGACCTACATCGGGCTGGCCGTCGTCACCGCCGCTGCTGTGCTGAAAACGCTTAACTTATAGCGAGTTAGTAAGAGGGCGGGCTTAGCGACGTCGCCGTCATCTCTGCAGGCTCGGCATCGTCGAGGCGCATCACGAGGGCGTAGCAGCCCCACTTGAGGACCGTGCCCAGCGCTGCGGCGAGGAGAAGCCCAGCGGCGGCGCCATTCAGTCCATAGGCGTGCCCGAGGGGGGCGGCGAAGAGCACGATCATCACGAGCCCGGCGAGGTTGAGCCCGAAGTTGACGTGCGGATACTCCAGCACCGAGATCACCTTGGTCGCTACGAGCGCGAGGGCGGCAACCCCCACCGACCCAGCGAGGAGAACGAGCGTGGCGAGCATGCCATCGTACTGCGGGCCGTAGATCACGCGGGTCGCAGGGGCACCGGCCAGAGCGATGGCACCCATGTAGAGGACCACAGCAACGAAGGCGAGGCGGGTCACGCGGGCCGTCGTTCGGGCGAGTTGGGGACGACCTCCCTGAGCGCGCTGCTGGGCGAGGATCGGCGTCATCGCGTTGCCTGCACCTTGTAGGAAGGGGCTCGCGAGCTGCACGATCGACCAGAGTGCCGCGTAGACGCCGGCGGCCGCGAAGCCACCCGTGATGGCGAGGATCCAGTTGAGCGCATAGCCCTGGAGCACATGGCTGGCCTGCGAGAGCGCGCCCCATCGCCCGAAGCGGAACGACTGCCCGGCGTCTGCCCGCAGCCAGGCCCGCCGGAACGCGAGGCCTCGCCATGTGGACACGAGCCAGCCGACCCCGACGACTCCGCACGACCCCGCGAGCACCATCGTCATGGTAGCCGCGTCGAGGCGCTGGGTCGCCACGAGGAACACGAGGCCGCCGAGTTGGAGCGCGGAGGCGACCCCGTCGACCACCAGCGCCGCGCCGAAGCGGAGGTCGGCGAAGAGCACCTGGCGGGCGGTCTCGCGCAGCGCCCAGGCAGGCAAGGCCAGCGTGACTGCCGCTGCCAGAAGCGGGTACGTGTCTCCCACAGCGGTGGCAGCAAGCGACCCGTTGAGCAGCACCGCCCCGAGGCCCGCGAGCAGCGTAATCCCCCCGGCGAGCAGGGTCCATCCCAGTACGACGCAGCCGCGCATGCCCTGCCGCCGAGCCTCCGTGGCTCTCGGGGCGAACACAGCGTAGGGCGTGATCAGCAGCGAGCGCAGCGTCGTCGCAACGATCATGATCAGCGAAAACCCGACTGCGTAGAGGCCGAGCACTTCGGCGCCGGCCACACGCCCCAGCACGGCCACCGTCACGAAGTTGGTGCCGCTCACCACCATCTGATCGACGATGGCGAGGCTGCCCCAGCCCCGGTTGCTCAGGCCTCGGTTACCCAGGCCTCGGTTACCCAGGCCTCGGTTGCCCAGGCCCCAGCGGCCTGGGCGGCGAAGCCCGCGTTCGAGCAAGAAGCGCACGAGCGATCTACCTGGAAAGGTGAAGTGTAGAGCGGCGTTGAAGGTACTTCCGGTATCGGCGCAGCAGGGCCCGAGCGCGTTCATCGGCCCAATGGCGGCGGCGTTCGTAACTGGTGCGTGGACACTTTGCAACGCCGTACGCCAGGCGAGCAACGTGGCGCGCTTGTTGTGCGCAGACTCGGGCTCGTCCCCGTCTCCCGCGCGGGACCACGGCAGCGGTCAGCCCGCGCCGTCCGCTAGCTGCGCCGTCTAGTGCCATGCGCGTCCTTTATTGCCACACCTATTACCAGTACCGAGGAGGCGAAGACCTCTCGTTCGAGTCTGAGGTACAGATGCTCCGCGAGGGCGGCGTTGAGGTGATTCCGTTCGTGCAGCACAATGCGCAGATCGGAGCGGGGGTGTTTGACCGGGTGCGGGCTGTGGGGCGGGCCGTCTACAACCGCCAGGCCCGCCGCGACGTGGAGGCGCTCATCCGGAAGTACAAGCCGGACGTGATGCACTGCAACAACCTCTTTCCGCAGATCTCGCAGTCGATCTATGCCCCAGCCCGGGACCTCGGGGTCCCGATCGTGCAGGCGCTGCGCAACTACCGCACGTTCTGCGCCAACGCGTGCTTCTACCGGGCGGGTGCGGTATGCACGGCGTGCCACACGCAGCGCGCCGCGTTTGCCTCGGTGCGCCACGGTTGCTACCGAGACAGCCGCGCCGCCAGTGCCGTGGTGACGGCGATGCAACTCGTCCAACGCACGCTGCAGCGGATGGACGAAGCGGTCTCGGTCTATTTCACTCCCTCCGAGTTTGCCCGCCGTGTGCACATCGACGGAGGGTACGGCGCCGAGCGCGTCCACGTGAAGCCCAACTTCGTGCACCCCGACCTGGGGCCTGGACCAGGCGACTCCGAGACCTTTGTGTTCGTAGGGCGGCTCTCCACCGAGAAAGGAATCGACACGCTGATGAAAGCTTGGGATGGGTTGCGTGTCCCGCTCGTCATCGTCGGCGATGGGCCGCTGCGCCCCGACGTGGAGGCGTTCGCGCAGGCCCACCCGATGGTCACATACCGGGGGCAAGTCGCCCTGCCAGAGGTGGTCGCCCTGCTCGGTGATGCGCGATGTCTGGTCATGCCCTCGCAGTGGTACGAGACCTTCGGGCGCACCATCGTCGAGGCGTTCTCGCGCGGGACGCCTGTGATCGCGAGCAACCTCGGCGCCATGGCCGAGCTGGTGGCCGACGAACACAACGGGCTTTTGTTCGAGGCTGGCAACGAGGCCGCCCTCCGCGCCGCAGTAGGTCGCATCGGGCACTTGGCACCGGCCCGCTACGCCTCCTTGCGGGCGGCTGCCCGGCAGACGTTCACCCAGCGGTTTACCCGGGCGTCAAATTTCGAGCGCCTGCTGGAGCTGTATGCGTTGGCCCTCGGCTCCCGTGCGTCCGGGGCACACCCGGCTGGGGCGCACCCGGCACAGCACCCCTGGGTGGGCGATGGCGCCCTGGTTCCGACACCCAGCCCCGAGGTCCGGTGAGGCTCCTCCGTCATTTGCCCCGCTTCCGGGCCGCTCGGGCCGCGCTGGCGGTCATGGAGGAGCGGGAGCGCTGGGTGCGCTCTGACATCGAGGCCTTTCAACTGGAGCGCCTCAACCAGGTCTGGGCGCACGCCCGGAGCCACATTCCATATTACCGGCAGCTCGCCCAGGCGCATCGGCTCCCAGATCGCTTCGTCTCGCTTGCCGAGTACGTCCATCGGATGCCGATGCTCGACAAGCACGTCGTACGCGCACAGCCGGGCGCGCTCCTTTCTGAGGAAGCCAGGCCTGGGACGTGGCATCGGACGGGCGGCTCCACGGGCGTGCCGATGCGGGTCTACTGGAGCTACGAGGCACACCGCGCCTCGCTGCGCGTCCGGTACCGTACGCTCGACCAGTGGGACCTCGACACGTTCGACCGGACGGCGTTTCTCTGGGGACACAGCGGCTCGATCGCGCCAGGGTGGGCGGGGGTGAAGCAGCGGCTCCGCCGGCCCGTCGAGGACTGGCTGCGCAACCGGCTCCGCCTGAGCGCCTATCGCCTCGGCCCCGCCGACCTCGACGAGCACCTCGCCCGGCTCGCGCGCTTCGCACCGACCTCGCTCTACGGCTACAGCAGCGCCGTGGGTCTCCTCGCCACACGTGCCCACGAGCGAGGTATCCGGCTGCCTTCGCTCCGCGTCGCCCTCCTGACTGCCGAGCCCGCCGATGCAGCCACACGCACGGCCGTCGCCGAGGCGTTCGGGTGCGACGCCGCGGTAGAGTATGGCTCCGTCGAGTGCGGCAACATAGCCGCGAGCGACCGCGCGGGCGCCCTACGTGTCCGCGAGGATGCGGTCTTTCTGGAGACACACGCGGATGCCGACGGCCATGAAGAGATCCTCGTGACGGTGCTCACCAACCCGTCGTTTCCGCTGCTGCGCTATCGCATCGGGGACGTGGCCGAGGGACCGATGGCGCGCGCCGAGCAAGGGTTCGCCGTGTTGCCGGGCGTGCGCGGGCGGCAGAACGACATTCTGGTGAGCCGGTCGGGGCGCCTCGTGCACCCGCTGGCGGTCAAGCACGCGCTTGAGCATCACCCGGCGGTCCGCCGCTTCCGCGCGCACCAGGACTGCGACGGCGCGCTCACCGTCGCCGTGGAGATGGCGCCGGACGAGCCTCTTCCCGAGGCCACCGTGTGCGCCACGCTCACCGAGATGCTGGGCGGCTATCCGGTCCGCATCGAGCGCACCGAGCGGCTCGAAGGCAACCGGGCAGGCAAACACCGCTGGGTGATCAGCGATCTCGCCGCCACCCGCGAGCGCTCGGCGCCGACCGCGTCCTGAGCGTCGCGCAGGCACACGGCCAGCTTGGGAGCACGAACGCGCTAACCCCCCGCGTTGAACCAACGGCCCGGACCCGACTCCGCGGCACCGGGTTCATCTCCCGACCTGCGACCCTCGACCCCTGAACTACGACCCCTCTATGCCCCGCATCCTCTGGGCCGACGACGAGATCGACCTTCTCAAGCCGCACATCCTCTTCCTCGAAGCCAAGGGCTACGATGTCACCAGCGTTGCCAACGGGGCCGACGCCGTCGCCAAGAACGAGCAGGAGCGCTACGACGTCGTCTTCCTCGACGAGCAGATGCCCGGGATGGGCGGCCTCGACGCCCTGCAGGAGATCAAGGCCAACCGCCCCGAGGTGCCCGTCGTGATGATCACGAAGTCCGAGGAGGAGCAGATCATGGAGGACGCGCTCGGGCGGCAGATCGCGGACTACCTCATCAAGCCGGTCAACCCGAAGCAAATCCTGCTCACCATCAAGCGGCTGCTGGACCGCGAGCGGCTGCGCGGCGAGACCGTCAGCCAGGACTACCTGAGCCGCTTCGGCCAGATCACGATGCGCCTCTCCGGCGGCCTCGACCACGCCGAGTGGGTGGACCTCTACCAGGAACTCGTCCGCTTCGACCTCGACCTCGGCGACGCCGACGAGAACGTGGCCGAGATCCTGCACAACCAGTACCGCGAGGCCAACCGCGAATTCGGCAACTTCGTCGAGCGCTACTACGCCGACTGGATCGGGGAGGCCGACACCCTCCACCGCGACGGCGACGACCGCCCCGCGCTCTCGCACGAGGTCCTCTCGAAGTACGTCCTCCCGCACCTCGAACCGCACTCAAAAGGGCGGGGGGGCGACGGCAAGCCTAAGCGCCCCGTCCTTTTCTTTCTGATCGATTGCCTGCGGTTCGACCAGTGGCTCATGCTGGAAAGCTTGCTCTACCCGCACTTCGAGATCCAGAAGGACTGGCACTGGTCGCTCCTCCCGACGGCCACGCCCTACTCGCGCAACGCCATCTTCTCCGGCCTGCTGCCCATCAACATCGCGCAGCGCCACCGCGACCGCTGGAGCGCGGGCGACGACGACGAGAGCCTCAACCAGCACGAGGAGTTCTTCCTCGGTGACCTCCTGAAGCGCCGCCGCCTTGGCGACATCCGGATGCGCTACGACAAGCTCATCACCGGCGCCGACGGGCAGGCCTTCGCCGACAAGGTCCTCGACTACACCCAGCACGACCTCTCGGCGGTCGTGGTCAACTTCCTCGACATCCTCACGCACTCCCGCTCCGACTCGGCCGTGCTTAAGGAGATCGCCCCCGACGAGGCGGCCTTCCGTGGGCTCGCTCGGACGTGGTTCGAGCACTCGTGGCTCTTCGAGGCTTTCCGCACGCTCGCCGAGCAGGACGTGACCATCGTCCTCACTACCGACCACGGGGCCGTGCGCAGCCTCCGGCCGACGAAGGTGATCGGTGACCGCGACACCTCGACCAGTCTACGCTACAAGTTTGGCCGCAACCTCAAGTGCGACCGCAGCGACGCCATCTTCGTGAAGCACCCGGAGAACTACGGCCTCCCGCGCAGCGGCTTGAACGAGAACTACATCTTCTGCAAGGAGGACTTCTACTTCGTCTACCCGACGAGCTACCACCGCTACGTGCAGCGCTACAACGACACCTTCCAACACGGCGGCGTGTCGATGGAGGAGATGTTGCTCCCCGTCGTGACGCTGCGACCAAAGGGATAGCGGCAAGAGAGAATGCAGAGGGAAGAAGGCAGAAAAGTAGACGTAGTCAACAGCGCAGCCAACGTGCTGATTCCTGCTCTCCTCGCGCTTCGGGCAATGGGCTACGACGTGTCGCGACGGTATGACGACGGGCGAGAGTGGTGGGAGGCCGAGACCGAAGCATTGGAATTCGGCGCAGAAGATCCGCTATCGCTATTGGGACTCGTTGCCCTGCGTGAGCAGCGAGGCGCAGTATGGCATGCAAGCGATGCGGAGATCGAGGCTGTGATGCAGGAGTTTGGTCTCTGCAGCTAGCCCTCGCGGAGGCGGGGGATCTGTGTTGTATCTCGGCGCTCCGCCCAGTGTTTGGAAGCTGACCCGTAGATCCTTCGACTCGCTTCGCTCGCTCAGGACGACAGTCAAGAGAGCCACTACAACCACACGACCACCGTGCCCTGGCTCCAGCCGCGGTGCAGGTACCCGACGGCGTTTTGGCACGGCATCGCCGCCGCTGTGCGCGGGATGAATGGCGGTTTGACCACATGCGCCCCAGTGCAAATCGCCCCGAGAGGATGCCGGTGTCGTCGTCGTAGAGCCGTATCCGGTGCGTCAATCGGCACAAAGCTTGTGGCCAAACAGGCAGGTACGTTGTCCGATCAACGTCCAGAAGTTAGGCGCTTGTCCCGGCCTCTTGTGCGCATCTGCGTGACTTGCCTCGGCTTGCGAAGCGCTTCTGGAATGCCTACACTGATATGATCCGTCCTAATCCATAGAGACGTTGGTTCCTTCAAAGCGCTTTCGTTACGCCATGCACACCTTTCGTTACATCGCGCTCCTCGCCGCATTGCTAGTAGCTATGCCGGTCACGGCGCAGAGCCTGCCCGACTGGGCTGCGCCGTCTGAGACTCCGGCCCCGGAGGCTTTCGAGGAGACCCCAAATGAGGCCACGCCAAACCCGCCCGAGGTCCCGATTGACGGGGGTCTCGGCCTGCTCGCGCTTGCCGGTGCGGGCTTCGCCGCCCGTCGCCTCCGCCAGCAGCCCGCCGAGTAGCGCGCTGCTCCGCCCCCTCTTTCCGACGACTTTGACCACTATGAAACGCACGCTCCTCCTCCTCATGGCTTTCGCGCTGGCCTCGCCCAGTGTGTGGGCCCAGCAGACGATTGCTAGTCAATCCTTCGACGGGGTTGGACTCTCCGTTGACCAACTCGTGACGGCCAATCCCTTCAACAGCACCAACGCGCCCTCGGCGTTCAACGCGGGAGGTCCTGAACTCGACTTCTCTTCAAGCTTCACAGACTCGCGCGGAAACGGACTGACCGGCACGGTCACAGCGGGTGAAAACGGCGACGCCATCGGCGTGTCTACAGGCAACGCGGCGCCCCAGGTAAACGGGGCACCCACGAACAACCCCGATGGGAACCCGATCGGGGCCAGCGAGCGCGTGTTCGTCTTCGACAACACAGACGGCGGCATCACGCTCAGCTTCGAGCCCGTCGACGTCAGCGAGTTCGAGAGTCGCCAGATTCGGGTCCCCTACACAGCCGCAGCGACGACGTTCGGCACCAACGACGAACTAGTCGTGACGGTTGGAGATGGCTCGACGACGGTGACCGTACTCGAAATCCTGAGCAACGACCTGGAACTGCTGCTCGCAACCTGGAACACCCTCGTGGTGGACCTGGACGATGTGATCACGACGAACAGTCTCGACGAGACCAACATCATCCTGAGCGTCAGGGGAGACACCAACTCCAAGGGCGAAGAGCTCTTCATAGACGAAATCCTCTTCACGGGCACTCTCTCGTGCTCGGGCGAGACCGACCCGTGCGCCGTGACCTCCGGCGTGGAAGGGTGGCGCATGATCTCGGTACCGGGCACTGGGCTGACGGTCAACGATCTTGCCGCCTTCAACCTCGTGCGTGGCATCGCCACGGACGATACCGACCCGCCTAACATCTACACCGCCTATGGCGGCAACCAGGCACCGGGCGGCAACGACGGCTTCGTGGCGCCGTCAGCCACGGACGCGCTCGTCCCCGGCGAAGGCATCTTCTGGTACTTCTTCGACAGCGCCGACCCGCCCGTGGTTGATCCCGACGCGCTCGGGACGATCCAGGAACTCCCCATCCTGATCGTGGACACCGTAACGCCTGTGCCTGGGTCGGCAGGCGTCTCCTACCCGGTGCGTCCCAACAACGACGGCTTCTATCTCGCGGGCAATCCCTTCACCACCAGCTTCAGCCTAGCGGGCATTGCCGCGCGCAATGGGACTACGCTGGCAGCGCTCACGGTCTCCGACGTGGTTAGCATCTGGGATCCGTCGCTCAACAGCGGGGCCGGTGCCTACGTGACCTATTCGCGCTCCGGCGCAGGAGGCAATCCGCAAATCGTCGCGCCGTGGCAGGGCTTCTGGCTGGAGATCACCGACGGCGCAGGCGGCACGGTCACGGATGCGACCGTGGAAGTGGGTTACGGCGCGGCGTTCCAGACAACGGGCGGCGGCTTCGTGGGTCGCCAGGCGGCCCCTGTGGGCCTCAAGCTAGTGCTCAGCGGAACCGCCAACGACGGCCGAGCGCTCGCCAATGAGGTGTCGCTGTTCTTCCACGAGGAGTCCACCGACGGCTGGGACACCTTCGATGCATCGTCGCTGGGCTCGTTCGGCACGCCGTACGTCCTCGCAGGCCTCGTCGGAGACCGCGGCGACGAGACGGACATGTGGAAGTACCAGGATGCGCGTCCGCTCGTCGACGACCTCCACACGTTCGACCTTGCCTACACCGGGTTCGGCGTCGAAGACAGCTACGCGTTCTCGTGGCCGTCGCTGGAGAACGTACCGGAAGCGTGGTCGGTTACGCTGCGCGACCTGGTTACGGGCACGGAAGTAGACCTCCGCGCCGAGTCGAGCTACGCGTTCACGCCCGCCGAAGGCGAGCCTGCTGCCCGCTTCGAAGTGTTGGTCGGGGTGAACAACGCCGTGTCCAACGAGGAGGGCCTGCCGGACGTGTTTGCCATGGGCGAACTCTACCCGAACCCGTCGTCGACGTCGGCGACCCTGGCGGTGCGCGTGGCTGAGTCGCAAGAGGCCTCGGTGACGGTGTACGACGTGCTGGGTCGCCAGGTGCTGGCGGGCGCGGTGACGCTGCGTGCCGGCTCGGAGGAGCGGCTCGATGTCGACGTGTCGGCGCTGCCGGCGGGCACCTATGTGGTGCGTGTGGCGGGCGAGAGCTTCGCAGAGACGCGCCGGCTAACCGTCGTACGCTAGCCACGCGGACTAGGGCTCTCCGCTGCGCGCAGACGGGCGAGCATCTACGAAGCGTAAAAACTAGGCAGGGATGAGGTGAGCACCAGCGCGGTGAGCACGCTCATCCCTGCCTTCTTTGGTCTGTGCACGAGGGCGAAACGAGGTAGACCGAAGACGAAGCAGGCCCAAGGCGGGCCCATCGAAGGCGGAGCCGGGCGCTGTGGGAAAAGGCCAGTCCAACGTGGGGAAAGGCCAGTCCGACGTGGCGATCGAGCGACGCAGAGGTCGGCACCAAGGTCGATGCCGTGCCTCAGAGACGTTGATGCCGAGTCCGTCTTTCGGATCGAGCAGAGCCGACCCCGTATCACGTCGCCCTTCTGCTCGTGCTTTGCTTGCGAAGCGCTTCCAGGATGCCTACTCTGTCTAGGCTCCGTTCACCAGTCGAGGTCGCCATGAAGGGATATGTCCGCGCCACCGTCGCCGAGCGGCTTGACGTCACGCACGATCTCGCCGTGTTCAAGCTCGACTGGGGCGAGCCGTTTTCCTACGAACCGGGGCAGTACGTCACTCTCGCACTCGACCAGGACGGACGCACGGTGAAGCGGGCCTACTCGATCGTGAGCGCGCCGCACGAGCCGCAGATGGAACTGCACATCGAGCACGTTGCGGACGGTGCGCTAACGCCGGGCCTGTTCGCTCTCCACCCAGGCGATCCGGTGTGGGCGCGGAGAAAGATCGTCGGGCACTTCACGCAGGAGCTGTCGAAGCAGGCGCACGCGATGGTGGCGACGGTGACGGGGGCGGCGCCGTTCATCAGCATGATCCGTGCGCAGCGGCATGCCCTCGACACGGGCGTGCTCGCCGAGGCCGACGCGAGCCGCTACCTCCTCCTTCACGGCGCGAGCGACCCGGCCGAACTCGCGCCCTATGCGGCCGACCTCGCCGACCTCGCGGCCGTGACCGACTGGTTAGCCTATGTCCCCATCGTCAGTCGTCCCTGGAACCATCCCGGCTGGACGGGCGAGCGCGGGCGTGTGGGTGATGTGCTCCGAAAGCATCTCGATGCCTGGACCGGGCGCCATGGTATCGCCCCGGCTAGAGTCGTCGGCTATGCGTGCGGCAACCCACAGATGATCGAGCACGCCAAGGGCATATTCAAGCGCGCAGGGTTGCAGGCCGAGTTCATCCGCGATGAGAAGTACTACACCGAGGACCCGCCCAATCCAGTGCACGTGTTTGATGCGGCGGGCGCGCAGGTCGCCGCGCGGCAGGCGAAGCCCTCTGGCGGGGCGAAGCCCAAAGGGCCGGGCAAGCGCCCGCCACTCCCCCCGGGGCTCGCGAAGCTCAAAGCCGTCAAGCCTGGGCGGACGGGCGGAGCCCCGCCACGGACATCCAGGTCTTGAAAGCAGACATCCGCGTCTAGGTCCGGAGTCAGGCGTGTAGCATTTCCAGATCGGGGCTGGAACTTGGTGGCTACCGCGTCGCTGGTGCGGTCAAGGCCTCGTGAATTGAGCGAGGGATTGCGGCGGTTTAACGTGCAGGTCGAAAGCGTTTGGTAGCCATCGTCTACCTTCCGCGCTCTGCCACGCCTTTCCGACGCTTTTACTTGCCATGCACACGTTCCGCCACGCCGCGTTCGCCGCGGCGTTCTTGCTCGCGCTTCCCACCGCTGCCACAGCGCAGAGCTTACCCGACTGGGCTGCGCCGTCTGCGGCCCCGGCCCCGGAGGCGTTCGAGGAGACGCCGACCGATGCCACGCCGAACCCCCCTGAGGTGCCGATCGACGGCGGGCTCGGCCTGCTCGCGCTTGCGGGTGCGGGCTACGCCGCGCGCCGCCTCCGCCAGAACCACGCCGAATAGCGCGTCCCTCCGTCTCACCTCTCTTCCGACGACTCTGACCGACATGAAACGAACGCTACTTCTTCTCGCAGCTCTGTTGCTGCTCGCACCAAGAGGTTTTGCCCAACTCAGCGCTGGCGATATAGCAATCATTGGCCTGAATTCTGACAACCCGGATGACTTTGCCTTTGTCGCTCTTGCTGACATCACAGCGGGCGAAGTGATCTACTTCGCTGATTGTGGAGTCAATACTGACGGTTCTTTCCGCGACAACGAAGGGACCGTCGTGTACACGACGCCTTCTGGAGGTCTAAGCGCAGGAGACGTTGTCCTCTTCACTGCGTCCTCCGACTTTGCCACGGGCGGAGCGCCGGGTTGCACCGGGTCTGGGTTTGCCTTGTCTGCAAGCGGCGACCAGATTGTTGCCTACCAAGAGGACAGCGGCACGTTCACGTTCCTCTACATCGTGACGACCAACTCGACCGTATTCGGCACGTCTGCCACAAACTCTAACACGACTGCTCTGCCCCCAGGTCTGACGGAGGGCACTACAGCAGTCGCAGTGGGGTCGGGGCCTGGTACAGGCGATGAGGTCGATAACTCCACCTACAACGAAAGTGTCACAAGTGGCACACAGGCCGAACTACTCGCGGCGATTAGCAATGCTTCAAACTGGAGCGGGAACGACACCCGTATCGACCCCTTAGCAGACGGCCCGTTCACGGTCGGTGCAGCGGGGACCCTCGTGTCGGAGACGTCGTCAGGTGGCGAGGGGTGGCGTATGCTCTCAGCCCCTGGCTCCGGCCTCTCCGTCGCCGACCTCGCTGCCGTCAACCTCCTGCGCGGCATCGCCGCCGCCGACACCGACCCCGCCAACCTCTACACCGCCTACGGCGGCAATCAGACCCCCGGCGGCAACGACGGCTTCACGGCTCCCGCCGAGACCGACGCCCTCGTCCCCGGCGCAGGCTTCTGGTGGTACTTCTTCGACAGCGTGAGCCCGCCCACGCTCAGCGGCAGCGGCCTCGGCACCGTCCAGGCTCTTCCCGTCAACGTCGCCGCGACGGTGACGCCGCTCGCGGCCGACCAAGACGTGACCTTCGGGGCGCGCACCGTCTCCGACGACGCCTTCTACCTCGCCGGCAACCCCTTCGCCACCGACTTCTCGCTCGCGGGCGTCTCGGTGACGACGGGCGGGCTCACCCTGCAGGACGTGGTGCAGGTGTGGGACCCGGCGGGGGCAGCCACGGGCGAGACCGGCAACATCGGGCCGGGAGGCTACGTGGCCTACTCGCTGAGCGGGTCGGGTAGCCCGCAGGTGGTGACGCCGTGGCAGGGCTTCTGGCTGGAGGTGACCGACGGGCCGGGCGGGACGAACCCGCCAGGGTCGACGCCGACGACGGCCGTGACGGTGCGCTACGCGGTGGCGAGTGCCGGAGCCTCGGGCGGGACGTTCGTGGGGCGCCAGGCGGCCTACCACGACCTGAAGCTGGACCTGGTCGGGGCGACGGCCGAGGGCGACCGTATCCGCAACACGGTGTCGCTGTTCTTCCACGAGGAGGCGTCGGAGGGGTGGGACCGCTTCGACGCGTCGTCGCCGGGGTCGTTCGGGGCGCCGTTCGTGCTGGCAGGCCTCCTCGGAGATCGCGGTGACGAGGCCGATGCCTGGCAGTACCAGGACGCGCGGCCGCTGGGCGATGCCGACGAGCTCGGCGTGCATACGTTCGACCTCGCCTACACGGGGTTCGGCGTGAGGACGAGCTACGAGTTCGCGTGGCCATCGCTCGACGGCGTGCCTGAGACGTGGTCGCTCATTCTGCGTGACACCATGACTGGCACCGAGGTGGACCTGCGCGAGCAGGGGAGCTACGCCTTTGAGACGATGGAGGGTGAGCCTGCGGCGCGCTTCGAGGTGATCGTGGGTGCGAGCGCGGTGTCGAGCGAGGAGGCGGTGCCGGCCGTGTTCGCCGTGGGCGAGCTCTACCCGAACCCGACGGCGTCGCAGGCGACGCTGGCGGTGCAGGTGGCGGAGTCGCAGGAGGCCTCGGTGGCCGTGTACGACGTGCTGGGTCGCCAGGTGCTCTCGGGCGCGGTGACGCTGCGTGCGGGCTCGCAGGAGCGACTCGACGTCGATGTGTCGGGTCTACCCGCGGGAACGTACGTGGTGCGTGTGTCGGGGGCGAGCTTCGCGGAGACGCGGCGGCTGACGGTGGTGCGCTAGGGCGGCGTCGTCTGAGTGAGGCCGAGTGAAGCAGAGCGGGGGCGTGTCCTGGGGGCGCGTCCCCGCGCTCGTTCAGGCCTCCGCGTACCGAACTAGCGTGCTGTGCATAAATCAGACACCCTGCACTTCTATTGACATAGGTCTTAAACTGCCCGATGCTCAAGCCAGCACGATGCGAGGGCTTTCGACTTGGATTTGCCCGCTAGCGTGCTTGCCTATCGGTTCTTTTGTCCCGACCTACCGCCATGCACACGTTCCGCCACGTCGCGCTCGTCGCGACGATCCTGCTCGCGCTTCCCACCGCTGCCACAGCGCAGAGCTTACCCGACTGGGCTGCGCCGTCTGCGGCCCCGGCCCCGGAGGCGTTCGGGGAGACGCCGACCGATGCCACGCCGAACCCCCCTGAGGTGCCGATTGACGGCGGGCTCGGCCTGCTCGCGCTTGCGGGTGCGGGCTACGCCGCGCGCCGCCTCCGTCAGCAGCACGCCGAGTAGCGCTGCTCGCGTTCACCTTACCGTCTCAACACAGTCTAAACCCGACCCTCACCTATGCGAGTCCGCTTCTTCCTCGCACTCACTGCCTTGCTCCTGGCCGCTCCTTCTTACGCAGGAGGAGGAATTTTCGAATCCCGCGTTATCGTCAATGAGGGGGGAGGAAACAGCTTTTTTCCCGTCAATGATTATGGCTTCGGAGAACTGGTCTTCGGCGTACAGTCCTTCGGGCCTTTTGCGCCTGGGGCAACTTTTCTGCTGAATGGAGCCGAGATCAAGACCTTCAAGGACAACGGGACCGATATCACCGGTGCCACCTTGTTCTATCGAGTGTACAATGCCGGCGACACCCCCGGAAGCTTCAGCCAGATCAATCTGCCATTCGACACCAACCTGGGTGGGAATGACCAGCAGTGGGCCGAATCTAGTGCTGGGATCGATCTTCTGGCTCTCTGTGGTTTGGGGACGGCATGCACGCTAGACGTGTATTTCGAGGCCTCGACCAACGCAGTGGATGCGGATAACCCTGTGGCCGACGGCAGCAGCGGTAGCCCGTACTCGGATACCTTCTCGGAGAGCGGATGCGCCGGTACAGGAGATCCTTGTGAGGAGTCCACCAGCGCTGAAGGATGGCGGATGCTTTCGGTGCCGGGCACTGGGCTGACGGTCAACGATCTCGCCGCGATCAACCTCGTGCGCGGCATCGCCACTGACGATACCGACCCGCCGAACCTCTACACCGTGTACGGCGGCGACCAAGCGCCCGGCGGCAACGATGGGTACAACGCTCCCGCTGGGGCAACCACCACGCTCACGCCGGGAGCTGGCTTCTTCTGGTACTTCTTCGGCGAGGCACCGGACCCGCTCGATGAGCAGGTGCTCGGTCTCGTTCAGGCACTTCCTGTCGCCGTTACCGGCTCGCCTACGTCGGTACTCATAGCTGACCAGACGGTGCAATTCCCGCAACGTACCACCAACGATGGTTTCTACCTCGCCGGCAACCCCTTCGACTCGGACTTTGACCTCGGTGGCGTTTCCGTCGCCTCCGACCCCAGCGGCACAGCTCTCGCTGTCTCCGACGCCGTTCAAGTTTGGGACCCCTCAGCGAACAGTGGGGCCGGGGGCTACACGCCCTACTCACTCTCGGGTATGGGTAACCCGGGGGTCGTGACGCCGTGGCAAGGCTTTTGGATCGAAGTGGTGGAGGACGCTACCTCGACGCCCTCCACGACGGTCGGGGTGGATGTGACGTACGAGTTTGCGAGTGCCAACGCCAGCGGGGGGACGTTTGTGGGGCGCCAAGCGGCCTACCACGACCTGAAGCTCAAGCTGCGAGGCACCGCTACCGATGGGCGTGCGCTCACCAACGAGGTATCGCTGTTTTTCCACGAGGAGGCGTCGGAGGGGTGGGACCGCTTCGACGGATCGTCGCCGGGGTCGTTCGGGGCGCCGTTCGTGCTGGCGGGCCTCCTCGGAGACCGCGGCGACGAGGCCGATGCCTGGCAGTACCAGGACGCGCGGCCGCTGGGCGATGCCGACGAGCGCGGCGTGCATACGTTCGACCTCGCCTACGCGGGGTTCGGTGTGGGGACGAGCTACGAGTGGGCATGGCCGTCGCTCGACGGCGTGCCTGAAGGGTGGTCGCTCGTGCTGCGCGACCGGATGACGGGCACCGAGGTGAACCTGCGCGAGCAGGGGAGCTACGCGTTCGAGACGATGGCGAGTGAGCCTGCGGCGCGCTTCGAGGTGGTCGTGGGTGCGAGCGCGGTGTCGAGCGAGGAGGCGGTGCCGGCGGTGTTCGCCGTGGGCGAGCTCTACCCGAACCCGGCTGCCACAGCGGCGACGCTGGCGGTGCAGGTGGCGGAGTCGCAAGAGGCATCGGTGACGGTGTACGACGTGCTGGGTCGCCAGGTGCTCTCGGGCGCGGTGACGCTGCGTGCGGGCTCGCAGGAGCGACTCGACGTCGATGTGTCGGGTCTACCCGCGGGAACGTACGTGGTGCGTGTGTCGGGGGCGAGCTTCGCGGAGACGCGGCGGCTGACGGTGGTGCGCTAGCGCGGCGTCGTCAGAGTGAGGCCGAGTGAAGCAGAGCGGGGGCGTGTCCTGGGGGCGCGTCCCCGCGCTCGTTCAGGCCTCCGGGAACCGCTCTACCGGGAATAGGGTGGGGGACCTACACCCTTCGTTCCCTGTCCGATGTCCGACTTTCGCCTCGCTGCCGCCGACCTGCTTCCGCTCGACTCCTCCTCGCCCGAGGCGACGATGGCCCTCGGCGAGCGCCTGGGCGCGCACCTGAGGCCCGGCGACCTCGTCGCGCTCTACGGCGACCTCGGCGCGGGAAAGACGCACCTCGTCAAGGGGCTTTGCGCTGCACAGGGGCTTGACCCGGCCGCGGTCAACTCGCCCACGTTCACGCTCGTCAACGAGTACGATGGCGCGCGCTTCCCGCTCTACCACTTCGACGCCTACCGCATCGAGCGTATCGAGCAGCTCTATGACCTCGGCTACGAGGACTACTTCTTCAGCGACGGCGCGTGCCTGATTGAGTGGCCTGCACGCATCGAGGCGGTGCTGCCGCCGGAGACCGTCCGGCTCCAGCTCACGCATGTCGAAGGCGACGGCATCGGCGAGACGCGGCGGCGCATCACACTGATCGAGGCGCCCGGGGACACACCGACGTGACGTACGACGACGCCAGGGCCTACCTCGACGCGCTGCCGCGCTGGGCGGCGCAGGGACAGGCGGCTTACCGGCCGGGCCTCACCACGATGGACCGGCTCATGGAGGGACTGGGGCGGCCTCACGAGGCGTTCCCGAGCGTTCACGTCGGGGGTACGAACGGCAAAGGCTCCACGGCCTCGATGCTGGCCGCCGTCGCCACCGCCAGCGGGCGACGAACGGGGCTGCACACCTCGCCCCACCTGGTCGATTTCGCGGAGCGGATGCGCATCGATGGGCAGGCGGCCCCGCACGCATGGATCGCTGGCGCGGTGGCGCGCCACTGCGCCCTCTTCGACGCTGTACGCCCGAGCTTCTTCGAGGCGACCGTGGCGCTGAGTTTCCTGTACTTCGCCGAGATGGCCGCCGATCTCGCTGTTGTGGAGGTCGGGCTCGGCGGCCGGCTCGACGCGACCAACGTGCTCACGCCCGAGGTGGCGCTGGTCACCTACATCGGACTCGACCACACGGATGTGCTCGGCACTACGAAAGCGGCGATCGCCCGCGAGAAAGCAGGCATCGCCAAACCTGGAGTCCCGTTTCTCACCGCTGAGCCGGACCCCGCGCTCCGAGCGGTGCTCCGCGCCGAAGCCGAAGCACGAGGCGCGTCGTTCGAGGCGGTACGCGAGACGGTGACCGTGGAGGCGAGACCCTCGTCTGACGGGGCGGTGCGCCTCGACGTGAACACACCACATCGGTTCGCCGATCTCCGCATGGGGCTCCCTGGTACCCATCAGACCTGGAACGCCGCGCTCGCCGTACGCGCGGCTGAGGCCGCAGGCATCATGACTGGCGTAGATGGAAGCGACCGCAGCGCCGTACGCCAAGGACTCGCCGCAGTGCGGAAACTCGCTGGAATTCGGGGTCGTTGTGAAGTTTGGTCGGAATCCCCGCTTGCCGTACTGGACGTGAGTCACAACGCCGAGGGACTCGCCGCTGCGCTCGCGTTTGTGAAGACGCGGCAGCGCGCTCGGCGAGTAGGCACGGCTGGGGGGCGTCTCCAGGTGCTCCTCGGACTGATGCGTGACAAAGACCTCGACGCCCTCGTGCCCCTGCTCCGGCGTGCGGAGGCGACGATCACGCCCGTGTCGCTCGACAGTGCCCGCGCCCGCTCGGCGTCGGAGCTCCGCGCGGCTTTCGCGGCGGCTGGCCTTGCTCTTTCTCTCGGTGACGCACCCACGACTCCCCGTGAGGCGCTCGCGTGGCTGCACCGGCGAAGCACCGCGCATGACGCCGTGCTTGCCACAGGCTCGCACCTCGTAGCGGCTGCCGTGCTCCGCGCGACGGACGAGCCTGCCTAGGCCCCCACAATCCAAGCAAACGTGGGCCATCGCAACCCAGTCTGGATAAGCGGTTGTTTTGGACGACCTTTCTGCGTACACTTTCCTTTCCCTTCTTCCTGCCTCTCTCCACGACGCTCCCGAGCGTCTCCCTTCTCTCTCGCGTCAGGCCTGTGTGCCCCGCACACGCGCCAGTCGGGCTCACCCCCGGCGAATGCCCCTCCCCATGAACATCGCGTCGCTGCAAGAAAAGAAGGTGGCTGAGCTGCAGGAGATCGCGCAGCGCCTCGGCCTCCACGGGCTGTCCCACTTGCGCAAGCGCGACCTCATCTACCGCATCCTCGAAGCGAACGCCGACGAAGCAGCGCACGATTCTGAGAACGGCCACGGTAACGGCACCGTGCACCAAGCCCGTCGCGCCGCTGATGCTGCTCGCCCGGATGCTGCGAGCGACGCGGCGCCCCATCGATCTGCTCCCATGGCTGACCTCTCCTCCACCCGTTCTGAGGCCCGCGCTACGCCCCGCACGTCCGAGCGCCGTCCCAACCGACGCCGCCCTCGCCAGCGCCAACCCATCTCCGACCAGTGGCCGGCCTACATGCAGGGCTTCGACCCGATGCAGGTCTCGCTCGAAGGCATGATCCACAAGGTGGGCGTCCTCGAAATCCTCCCGGACGGCTACGGCTTCCTGCGCTCAGCGGAGTACAACTACCTCCCGTCGCCCGACGACATCTACGTCTCTCCAAGCCAGATCAAGCGCTTTAGCTTGCGCGTCGGCGACACCGTGGACGGCCAGGTCCGCCCCCCCAAAGAAGGCCAGCGCTTCTTCGCGCTCATCCGCGTGAACGCCATCAACGGCGTCTCGCCCAGCGAGATGGCCGAGCGCATCGACTTCGACTACCTCACGCCCAGCTACCCCGACGAGCAGCTTCGCCTGGAGACCACCGGCAGCGAACTTTCGACGCGCGTCATCGACCTCTTCGCGCCCATCGGCAAGGGCCAGCGCGGCGTGATCGTGGCGCAGCCCAAGACTGGCAAGACGATCCTCTTGCAGAAGATCGCCAACGCCATCACCACCAACTTCCCAAACGCCTACCTCCTCGTGCTGCTCATCGACGAGCGCCCAGAGGAGGTGACCGACTTCGAGCGGACGATCCACGGCGAGGTCATCGCGTCCACCTTCGACGAGGACCCGACGCGCCACATCGGCGTGGCCGATATCGTGCTGGAAAAGGCGAAGCGGCTCGTGGAGGCCGGGCAAGACGTGGTGGTGCTGCTCGACTCGATCACGCGGCTGGCGCGCGCGCACAATGCGGCCTACGAAGGCCAGAGCCGCACCATGTCAGGCGGCGTCGAGGCCGGTGCGCTGCGTGGGCCCAAGCGGTTCTTCGGCGCGGCCCGGGCCGTCGAAGAAGGCGGCTCGCTCACGGTCATCGGCACGGCCCTCATCGACACGGGAAGCAAGATGGACGAGGTCATCTTCGAGGAGTTCAAGGGCACCGGCAACATGGAACTGGTGCTCGACCGCGACCTCGCCAACCGGCGCATCTATCCGGCGATCAACCTCATGCGTTCGGGCACGCGCCGCGAGGAGATGCTCATCGGCGAAGAGCGCCTGCAGCGCATCTGGATCCTCCGGCAGATCCTCGCCGACATGGACCCAGTCCAGGCGATGCAGTTCGTCCTGAAGCAGATGCGTGGCACGGCCTCGAACGACGAGTTCCTCGCGACGATGAACTCGTAGACGGCGGAAGCTTCGCCGTGGCAGTCGGCTTCGCCGCGCCAATCAGCGTCGTTGCGGTATTTCAGAAGGAGGGTTGGGAAGCGTGCGGGGTTCTGCGGCCCTCTGCCCCTTTTTTGGGGTAGACCGGATTTGTGACTGGTCCCTCCCTCAGGGTTTGGGTGTATTTTCTGAAAACGCCCAACGCTTCCCTGCTATGCTTTCTGGTCGCCCCATAGACGCGGTGCTGTTCGACATGGACGGCGTGCTCGTAGACGTCTCCGGATCCTTCCGCCGGGTCGTCCAGGAAGTCGTGCGTAGTTACACGGGCGTGACGCCGGCGAAAGCGGAGATTCAAGCCTACAAAGACCGCGGTGGCTTCAACGACGACTGGAAGCTCTCCCACACGATGCTCCGCGAGGCCGGGCACGCCGTGCCGTTCGAGGAGGTCGTGGCGGTGTTCCAGCGGATCTACCTCGGCGAGCGCCACGAGACCGGCGTCTTCGACGGGCTGATTGCTGAGGAGCCGGCGCTGATGCCGACGGGCGTGCTGGCAGGTTTGGCCGCACGCTATCCGCTTGCGCTCGTGACGGGACGCCCGGAGCGCGACGCCCAGTGGACGCTCGCGCGCTTCGGCTGGGACGGCTTCTTTCCGAGTGTGGTAGGGATGGACCAGCAGGCGGGGCGCGGCAAGCCCGACCCCTACGGCATCGAGCTCGCTATGGAGCAGCTCGATGCACTCCATGGGCGCCCGTTTAACCGGACGCGCTCGGTGTACGTGGGTGACAACGGCGACGACATGCGTGCAGCCTCGGCGGCCGGACTACTCGCCATCGGTGTGGTGCCTCCCTACCTCGACTACCACGCCCACCGCGCTACCCTCATGGAGGCCGGGGCGGACGTGGTGATCTCCCGCGTCGCGGATGTGCCGATGCTGCTTCCTCGCAAGGAGGCCGGCTCGGCCCTGGTGGCTGGCTAGTACGGCAACGGGCAGGCACGGAAGGGTCGTACTTTGAGGCGTCACGCGGCGGGTCGTACCACCGGCGCATCTAGGCGTCGCACCTACGTTTGGGACCCGCCCCGTGGCTTCGCTCCTCGCCAAGCCAGCTTCCCCTCTCTATGCCTCGCCTGCTTCTCGCGGCCTGCGTCGCCTTCGTGCTCGTCGGCTGTGTCAACCCCGAACTTCTCGCCGAGCGCGATGCTGAGATCGGCCAACTCCAGGGCGACCTCGGCCTCGCCTACGCCGAAATCGAACGGCTGCGGGGTGAGAACGAGCGCCTCCGCGCCGAGCCCGGCGTCACCGTCGTGCAACCTCGCCCGGCCCGGCGTGGTGAGCGCGGCGAGACCGTCGCGATCCTCCCGACTGACATCTACTTCGAGTCGGGCAGCGCGCAGCTCACGCCTGAAGGCGTCAGCCGCCTGATTGAAGTCGTGGAGCGGCTCAAGGCTGACTACGCCGGGCGCGAGGTCCGCATCGAAGGCTACACCGACGCCCAGCCCATCGCTGAGCCGCTGAAGGAGCGATTCCCCTCCAACTGGGAGCTCTCGGCTGCGCGCGCCGCGATGGTGGCCCGGCACCTGCAGTGGACGCATGAGATGAACCCGGCTAGGATGGAGGTGGTCGGCCTCGGCCAGTACCACCCCCTCACGACCAACGAGACAGAGGAAGGTCGCCAGGAGAACCGCCGCGTCCGCATCGCTGTGATGGGGGGCTGAGGCGCCGACCGTGTGGGATCGGAACCGCGCGGAGAAGCAGGTCGTCAGAGTTGTGTGCGAGCGTATGTGTGCTCGCACTCGTGCCCTTCTCCATCGCACCTCTCCATCGCTATGAGCGACACCAACCAACAGAAAGCCGAAGGCCTGCTCGACGAGGCCAAAGGCCGGGTCAAGCAAGCCGCCGGGGCGCTCGCCAACGACGCCGACCTGAAAGCAGACGGCCACATTGACGAGGCGAAAGGCCGCGTCAAGCAGGCCGCCGCAGACGCCAAGAGCGCCGTCGAGAACCTGACGAAGTAGCCTGCGCGTCTCCCCGACCGCCGCCGGTGCCTCCACAGGCATCGGCGGTTCTTTTTGGGTCCGACCTTCTTGAGTCCGATGCTCAGGCGCCGAGGTCTGGCAGCCGCGTCGCGAGCGGCGCCACCGGCAGGCGCGAGTCGATCATCCGCTGGTCGAACACGAAATCCTCGTTGGGCTCGATGTGCCAGTCGGCGCCGTAGTGGTCGCGCAGCGCGCAGACGAGGTTGTAGAACGAGACGCCCGTCGGCTGGTCCGCCGTCTGTGTGCCGTTCGCGTCGGCCATGTAGGTACCTGGCGGGAGATCGAGCGCCGCGACGAGCGCCGCCGCCGTGTCCGGGAGGAACGAGCAGGCCGGCGCCCACCGCGTGCTCGCGCCGATCACCTCGCCTCGGGCTGCCCGCGCGGCGAGGTTCGCGCCCATGTGGTTGCCGCCCGCCACGTTGTGCTGCGACTTGGAGGCAGCGTCGTCGCCCAGCGCGGGCGCGATCTGCCAGCCGAGCCGGACGATGCGCCCTTTGGGATGCGTGGCATGCACAACACCCTCGGCTTCGCGTTTCTGCCCCCCATAGCCGCCTTGTGCCGTCGGTGCGGTATCCCGATGGAACGGGCCACTCGGACCGTCCTCGAACACCATCGCCGTGCTGGTGAACACGAGTGCGATCTCACGTTCCGCGCACATTCGCGCGATCGCCTCGGGCCACGCGACGTTGACGACGTGCCCTTCGTTCTCGCGCCCCGTTGGCTGCGCGGCAATGGCGAGGTGGAAGACCGCGTCGGGCCGCACCGTGTCGAAGAGCCGCGCCTGCGCGTCGAGGGCGAGCGGCGGCACCGCACGGCGATCCCACGGTGTGACGGTGTCGCCACGCTCGCGCAGGTGAGCAGAGAGGGCTTGGCCGACGGTGCCGTTCGCACCGGTGAGGAGAGCGTTCATGGGCGAAGAGCGAGAGAAGAGGGGCAGTTGTGTGGAGACATTCCAGACCGTCGACAACGCGATATACGCAAGACGTAACACATGCTATGACACCGACTGAGGTCTCTGACGTCCTACCGTGGCCCAAAGAGCCGGTCCACGTCGCCGATGCGGTCGGGCGTCACGAAGACGATCACGCGGTCAGCAGGCTGGATCTGCGTCCGGCCGGTCGCCACCTCCACTGCTCCGTCCGGCGCGACGACGGCGGCCACGAGCAGCCCGCGCGGCACCCGGAGCGCTTCGAGCGTCTTGCGTGTGACCGGGGATCCGCCCCCCGCCTCCACCTCCAGGATCTCGGCGTCGAGGCCCTGCACGGTGGCCACGCTGCGGACATGCTTGCCGCGCAGGAACCGCAGCACCTCGCGGCTCACGGCTAGCTTCTGGCTCACGGCCGCGTCGAGGCCGATGGACTGCGAGATCGGCACGTAGGCCGACTTCGAGAGCAGCGCCACCGTCTTGCGCACGCCGAGGTGCTTCGCCATCAGGCACGAGACCAGGTTCGACTCCTCGTCGTCCGTCACGGCCGCGACGGCGTCCATCTCCTGCAGGCCCTCGATGGCGAGAAGGTCGATGTCGGACGGGTCGCCGTGGATGACGAGGACGCCCTCAATCTGTTCGGCGAGTTCGTGGGCCCGCGTCCGGTCGGGCTCGACGAGCTTGACGCGCATCCGCTGCTTGCGTCCGCCGCCGCATAGCTCACGCGCGACGCGCTCGCCGACCTTCGAGCCGCCGAGAATCATCACGTTGTCGAGCCGCCGCCCGGACTGCCCGAGCGCGTGGACCACCTGCGGCACCTGGCCGGTCTTCACGATCACGAACACCTGGTCGTTGATCTGGAGCCGCTCGTCGCCCAGCGGGAGGATCGTCCGCACGCCGCGCATGATGCCCATGATGCGGAACGTGAGATGGTCGTTGCCCTCCGAGATCGAGGCGAGCGTGCGGCCGACGGCGGCCGTCTGCGCGTCCATCTTCAGCCCGACGAGCTGGAGCTGTCCCCCGCAGAAGTCGATCACGTCGGTTGCGGCCGCGCGGCGCAGGAGCGAGACGATTTCGTGCGAGGTGCTCTCCTCGGGGTGGATGAGGTGGTCGATGCCGAGGTCGCGCAGCGTGAGCACCGACTTCGTGCCCGTGAACTCGTCCGAGCGGACGCGCGCGATGGTGACCGGGCTCTGCTTGCCGCCGACGGTGCTCGCGCGCTCGGCCATCATGCACGCGATGATGTTCACCTCGTCGATGTCGGTCACGGCCACGACGAGTTCGGCGTCGTGGAGTCCGGCCTCCATAAGCGTCGCGGCGGAGGTGCCCGAGCCTTGAATGGCGAGCACGTCGAGCGTGTCACGGACGTAGTCGATGCGGGCGGCGTCGGTGTCGAGCACGGCCACGTCGAGGCGGCGCTTTGCGAGGAGGCGGGCCACGTCGTAGCCCACGTCGCCTGCGCCGACGATGATGGCGCGCATTGGGCGGTGGTTGGGTGAAAGGGGACGCGGGAAAGGTACTGTGTGGACGTGTGCAGGTGTGAAGGTGTGAGCGTGGGGGGAGACAGGTGGAGCGTCTCTAGCGCAACACGACGTCGCTGATCGTTCGAGGAGGGTGGGCTCTCAACCTGCGCACGTTCATACGCTCACACGTTCATACGCTCACACGTCCATACCCGAGTCTGGCTCTGATCCCCCAAACCGTCGCCAAGCTCCCACCAGGACTCGGCCTGACAGGATCGCGGCATTTTTTGAGAAAGACGAAGGAGAAGTGAGCGGAAGCGCTTCCGATGTTGCTCGCACATCCGATCCGTTCTCTGTTCACCAAGCTCCCTACAGTCCATGCTGTACGAACGCCCCCAACTCAAGAGCCGCTACCTCAACTTCATCGGCGGCCAGTACGTCGAGCCGGTCGACGGCCGCTACTTCGAGGACATCTCGCCCATCGACGGCAAGCCGTTCTGCGAGGTCGCTCGCTCCGGCGAGAAGGACGTCGAGCTCGCCCTCGACGCCGCGCACGCCGCCGCCGACGCCTGGGGCCGCACCTCCGTCGCCGAGCGCTCGAACATCCTCATCAAGATCGCCCAGATCACCGAGGACAACCTCGAATACCTCGCCCGCGTCGAGACCGTCGACAACGGCAAGCCGGTCCGCGAGACGCTCGCCGCCGACCTCCCGCTCGTCGTCGACCACTTCCGCTACTTCGCCGGCGTCATCCGCGCGCAAGAAGGCGGCATCTCCGAGCACGACGCCCACACCGTCGCGATCCAGCTACCCGAGCCGCTCGGCGTCGTCGCGCAGATCATCCCGTGGAACTTCCCGCTGCTGATGGCGGCCTGGAAGCTGGCCCCGGCGCTCGCCGCGGGCAACTGCGTGGTCATCAAGCCGGCCGAGCAGACGCCCATCGGCATCATGGAGTGGATCGACCTCGTGAAGGACGTGCTCCCGCCGGGCGTGGTCAACATCGTGCAGGGCTTCGGGCCGGAAGCGGGCAAGCCGCTCGCGCAGAGCGACCGCGTCGCGAAGGTGGCCTTCACCGGCGAGACGACGACGGGTCGCCTCATCATGCAGTACGCCTCGGAGAACATCATCCCGGTCACGCTGGAGCTCGGCGGCAAGTCGCCGAACGTCTTCTTCGAGAGCGTGATGGACGCCGACGACGCGTTCTTCGACAAGTGCCTCGAAGGCGCGGCGATGTTCGCGCTCAACCAGGGCGAGGTCTGCACCTGCCCGAGCCGCATCCTCGTGCAGGAGTCCATCGCGGAGGCCTTCACGGAGCGCCTCATCGAGCGCGTCAAGGCGATTAAGGTGGGCCACCCGCTCGACAGCGACACGATGGTGGGCGCGCAGGCCTCGAACGACCAGTACGAGAAAATCCAGCGCTACCTCAAGATCGGCCAGGAGGAGGGCGCCGAGGTCCTCGTGGGAGGCGGCGTGTTCGTCGATGAGCCGACGATGTCGGTGGCCGAGAACGGCGGCACCGCCACCGCAGCAGCCGTCGGCACCGGCGGCTCCTCGGGCGACGGGTATGCGGGCGCTCCGGCGAGCGGCTACTACATCCAGCCGACCGTCTTCCGCGGCCACAACAAGATGCGCGTCTTCCAGGAGGAGATCTTCGGGCCGGTCACGAGCCTGACGACCTTCAAGGACGTGGACGAGGCCATCGAGCTCGCCAACGACACGCTCTACGGCCTCGGTGCGGGCGTCTGGACGCGCGACGCACACGAGCTCTATCAGGTGCCGCGCGCCATCAAGGCGGGACGCGTCTGGGTCAACTGCTATCACCTCTACCCGGCGCACGCGGCCTTCGGCGGCTACAAGAAGTCGGGCATCGGGCGCGAGAACCACAAGATGATGCTCTCGCACTACCAGCAGACCAAGAACATGCTCATCTCGTACGACAAGAACGCGTTGGGCTTCTTCTAGAGGCCAGTCCCTAGCTCTTGGTCCTTTGTCCCTGGCTGACAGGACCGCGAGGCCGAGGTGGCGCGTGCTACCTCGGCCTCGCTCCCATTTTTGGCTTCTGCTTTCATCCTTCTCCCTTCCCCCATGCCTGTCCCCCGCGTGCTCGTCACCGACGAAGCCACCAAGATCATCGACCAACTGCGCGCCGACCACGGCCCGCTCATGTTCCACCAGTCCGGCGGCTGCTGCGACGGCTCCCAGCCGATGTGCTACGCCGACGGCGACTTCCGCCTCGGCCGCTCCGACGTGAAGCTCGGCGAGATCCACGGCTGCCCGTTCTACATGGAGAAGAGCCAATTCGAGTACTGGAAGCACACGCAGCTCACCATCGACGTGCGCCCCGGTCGCGGATCGAGCTTCTCGCTGGAGATCCCGCTCGGCGTGCGCTTCCTCACCGACAGCCGCGTCTACACGGAGAAAGAGATGGACGATCTCGTCCCCGTCGAGCGGGTAGACGCCTGAGCTTGGAGTCAATTCCGAGGCTACCGCTTCTCTGTCGGTTGCGTATTACGTGTTGCGTAGCGGGTCGAGGTCAACACGCAACACGTAATACGCCCTCAGCACATCAGCCACCAGGATGCGTCTGCGGTCACTCGACGATGTCGAGCAGGGTCACCTCGAACGTGAGGTTGGTGGCGGGCGGGATGCCGGGCGGCGGGCGGTCGCCGTAGCCTTCCTCCGGCGGGACCTCGAACGTCTTCGTGTCGCCGACGGTCATGCCCGTGATGTTGGTCTGGAAGCCAGGGATCATGTTCGGCAGCGGGAGCCGCGCGCGGTCGTTGCTGTCGAACACGGTGCCGTCGGGGAGCGTGCCCTCGTAGGCGACGATGACGGTGCTGTCAGCCGTCGCGACGGTGATTTCCTCTTTTGCCTCACAGGCAGTGAGGAGGAGGGCGCAGAGCGCGAGAACAGGGATTGCGAGGCGCATGGGAGCAACGAGTGTAGATGGGACGTGCCCTCCAAGATCGCACTCGTGTTGAGAAGGCGTGCCGGTCCCTACCGCTCCCCCCGTCCTGCGTCGCCTCCGCACTTCGTGCTCCGCTCCTCGGACTGTCCCCCTCACCCGTGAGGGGGACAGCTTGTGCGCCGTCACAGGCGTACAAGCGGGGGGAGCAAGCCGTGCAGCCCGGTCACATGGAGAATGGCTATGAGAGCGCAGCGGCAGGATTTCCGTCACGCACGCGCATCCGGTCCCGACGGACGCACGAGCCCTAGCTGATACTGCTTTGGCGTGGTGCCGATGTGGCGCTGGAAGAGGCGGATGAAGTGGCTCACGCTGCGGAAGCCCAGCGCGAAGCTGACCTCGGTGACGGATCGCTGGACGTCGGTGAGTTGCCGCCGGGCCTCCTGCATCTGCTCGCGGTGGATGAACGCGAGCGGCGTCATGCCGAGCTCGTTGCGGAAGTAGCGGTAGAGGCTCGACACGCTCATGCACGCGGCACCGGCGACCTCGGCGACCTCGATGGGGCGGTGCAGGTTATCGCGGACGTGCTGCACCGCGGCAGCGAGGCTGTTCTGCGTCGCCAGCATGGCCGTCTGCCCGAGCAGCAGCGCACGCGCCTGCGTCTGGAGCATCCGCAGCAACAGCTCCGACACGTTGAGGTCGATGAGCGCGTCGCGGAAGGGCGGGTTCTCGGTGAAGAGCCGCGTGAGCGTGGCGAGTAGTTGCTCGACGCTCGCCGTGTTGCCGAAGTGGGCGACGCGCGCATCGGGCACCGCCCAGGCACCGTCGTGGCGCGGCATGGTGTCGTTGAAGCGCGCCACGAGATCGCGCACCTTGTCTTCCTCTACGCCGATCGTGAGGCACGTCGTCGGGGCGGCGTCGCTCGCGCCGGGGAAGTCGATCCAGATCTCTTCGCCGGGAGCCAACACCAGCGACTCCTGCGGGACGAACGGGAAGACCTCGCCCTGAGCGGTGTGGATGTGCTTCACGCCCGTGACCATGCCGCAGTAGAGCGGGTGGTCCGCCTTCAGCGCGACGCGCTCGGCAGGGCGGAGCGTGTCGTAGATCGCCAGTTCCACGTCATGGCCTCCGAAGGTCGTCCGGTTCTCGACGAGCCGGTAGAGCGGGCGCTGCGAGGGGACCGGGAGTGCCGCCGCGATGGAGGGGGACACAGGCATTGGGGGAAAACCATTAAGGGAGGATACGTGAAGCACGCAGGGACCCCATGGTAAGGGGATGTAAACGCTGAGGCAAGCGACCATTTCGTCCAGCTAGGCTCCTGCGCAGGATGAGTGCTAGACACTTGCCGGCCTCGGCTCCCCCGTCCTGCATCGTCTCCGCGCTGCCGCGCTCCGCTCCTCAAACCGCAGGTTCACGCCAGCTTGGGCGCCGTCGCAGGCGGACAAGCGGGGGGGGACCTGCCGAGCAAAGTCCCGAAAAGTAATCGCCCAGCCTCGTAAAACCCCAGCAGCCCCGAGATCGCGGAGATCTCGGGGCTGCCACGCCTTCCAGGCTAGCGAGACCTGGGCCATAGAACCCCACCCATGCCCTAGGCCTCTGCTGGACAGACCGTTCGCTCGGCGTCGCCGAACGGATGTATAATCAATGTGAGCTCAATATGCAGTAGTGTACCTAGTCAGCCCTATCAGAAGCTTCACTATCTGAGCGTAAGCACCTGTGTGCAAGGGCCGTCCGCGTCCGTCCTACGAGCCACACCATAAATCAAACATGCCTCCTGTTACGCTAGTCGCCCAGCGCGTAGGCAGCGCTTCAACCATACCTTTTTGCGCGCGAGCTCGCCGAGGCTGAGCTCGTCCTGCCCCTTGCCAAACTTGCGCTTCGAGGCAGCGTGGACGCGGCGGACGGCGCTCTGGTACGATCCGCCCAGTGCGTGCGCGAGTTCGGAGGCAAGGTCGGCGCAGGTCTGCCGGAGCGCCTGCTCTTCAGCCGCCACGTTGCGCGCACCAGCAGACTGCGTGCGGAGCGTGAACGTGCTCGTCTCGCCCTCGCCAAACAACTCCAGGCGGTGGCGCTCGCGGGCGCTCGTCTGCACCTGCTTGAGCACCCACGGGCTGCGCTCGCTCGGCTCGGCGGGGGCCTTCTCGGGGGACGTGCGCTCGGCCTCTTTCTTGGCTTGGATACCGAGTTGCTGCTCGCTCGTGAGCCACTCCAGCAACGACCGGATGCCCATGTCGCCCGCGGCGTAGATGTCGCAGACGTTGGCCTCCGCCGGGAAGCCCGAGTAGAAGCGCATGCCGCGGAAGAGCTGCTGCATCGTCTTGGAGTAGGCACGCACGAGGTCGGCCTTGACGATGACCGAGATGGGCTTGATGTCGGTGCCCTCGCCGATCATGTCGACCTGCACCATCACGTCGAGCTGGCCCTCGCGGTAGGCATCGAGGAGCTCGGCGTTCTCGCCAGCGGGGCGGTCCTGGCCGATGCGGTCCGAGCGGACGTGCGGGAAGCGGCGGCGCACGAAGTCGAGCATCGCGGCGGCGTGCTTGTTGCTCATCGCGATGACGAGCATCTGGTGCTGGCGCTCGGGGCGACCTTGGCCCCCGGCTTCGCGGTAGAGGCGTTCGAGTTCGCGGCGCTTCTCGGCGAAGCGCTCGAAGGCGGGCGCGAGGAGCGTTTCGAGGTAGACCTCGTGGAAGCGCAGCTTGCGGCGGGCGAGGTAGACGTCGACCTCCTGCTTGGAGCGGGCGATCTCCATGAGGCCCGTGAGCGAGAGCTCGACCTCTTCGCCGGTGTCCTCGCGCACCATCTGGAGGTGGTAGTCCACGACGTGCGCCTCGACCTCCTTGAGGATGCCGCCCTCGGCGTGCGCCTCGCGCATCGTGACCTCGTGCAGCGCGCGGTAGTACTGCGCGCCGTCCGGCCCCGCGTCGAAAGGCACCCCAAACAGCGTCTTGTTGTCGCTCCGCATGGGCGTGCCCGAGAGCGCGACGCTCGCCTCGAACGGCAGGTCGGCGATGCGCTGCGCCCACAGCCCGTCGTCGGCGAGGTGGTGGACCTCGTCGAACACGAAGAGGCACGGCGCGGTGCGACAGTACTTGAGCAGCGCCGCGTGCCCGCCCTCGCCGCTGGCGTACTGGTAGGTCGTCACCACGATCTGCGTGTCGATGTTCTTGAGGAACACGCGGTCCGAGTCGGCCACGCAGAACGAGAACGGCGGCGCGCCGAGGTTGCGGAAGACCTGGCTCAGCTCGGTGGGGTCGGCGTACTGGTCGCGGAGGTTGCCACGCGGGACGAACACGACGAGCTTCTTGGCGACGCGCATCCGGTAGGCGATCACGAACGAGGCGAGCGCCGTGATGGTTTTGCCGTAGCCCGGCACGAAGACGCCGAGGTGGTTGCGCTCCCCGCGCTCGAAGGCGGCGGCGAGGCGCGTCAGGAACGCCTGCTGGCCTCGGCGGAAGCGGAAGCCGCCCTGGAGGCGGATGCCGGGGAGGTCGAAGAGCGTCGGCACCGGTCGAGAAGTCGAGACGGGCGCGTGCGACATGCGGCGGCGGAAGACGGGGTGGCGGAGGGGCGAGCAGGCGCTAACCTACGCGATCCGACGAGGCGCGATCCGGGTGTCACTCGTTTGGGCAGGACAAAAAACATTCGGATAAGTTTTGAGATATTTTGGAGGCCAACGTAGAGACTGGAATCAGCTTTCTTGATACTCTGGGGGCGGTTTCGTAACTTTGGAGTGATACAGCTTGATACAGGTTTGGCGAACTCGGTCTCATCTCCTTTCATGAGCAGTACTTACTCCCAGCGACAGGCCGCGAAGGCGATAGGCGTCTCTTACGGGACGATTGGCCGGTGGATTAGGGAGGGGAAAGTAGAAGAGGTTCATCGGAATCCGAGTAGCGGCTACCGGGTGTTCACGGAGAACGATCTAGAGACATTCCGCGCTTTCAAGGAAGGAGGGCTTGTCGCGGACCCGAAGGCCCCGTATTCGACAACCCCTTTCACTACGTACAAGGTTGCTTCCTTCTTCACCGGAATCGGTGGATTCGACATTGGTTTTGAACAAGAAGGCTTTGAGGTCAGCTTTCAATGCGAAGTTGAACCGTTTTGCAATACTGTGCTGGAGGCACACTGGCCCAAGGTCCCACGTTGGGATGACATCACCACACTAGACCATGCAACAATCCCTCTTTCCGACGTATGGGTCGGAGGCTTCCCGTGTCAAGACCTCTCTCTTGCAAGAATGGGTAAGAGAGACGGACTTCGAGGAAGCAAGTCTCGCCTCTTTTATGAGTTTGCTGGACTGGTTAGAGAAGGCAAGCCCCGAGTTCTTGTTATCGAAAACGTTGCAGGTCTCCTCAGTTCGCACAAAGGACGAGATTTTGGAGTGCTCCTCGAAACGCTGGCCGAACTCGGGTATGCTGTTGGATGGCGTACTCTTAACAGCAAAAACTTCGGAGTCCCCCAGTCGCGCCAGCGCGTCTACATTGTCGGGTGTTATCGAGACGGGGGAGGTCCGGCGTCAATACTTTTTGAGCCCGAACGCAGCCAGGGGAATCCTAAGGCGAGTGGACAGAATGGGAAGAAATCTCCGTCCCCATTTAAGAAAGTCGTTGGAGATACTAGCGGAGAAGGACCAGTAATCCAATCTATTGCCTATTGTCTGTACGCTACGTCGGCGAGGCATACTGGAACGGATTGGAGCCGCAACTACGTTTGCTATCCGAATAGAGGCGACGTGCGAAGACTTACGCCCTATGAGTGTGAGGGGGTGATGGCTTTTCCTCCGAGTTGGACGTTGCCCGAAAACAGCACACTAGACGGCGATGCACTTGATTCGGCTCGGTACCATGCTCTTGGCAACGCCGTGACGCCGCCTGTAGCTGAGTGGCTGGCACATCGTATCCGCCTTTACTTGGATCGCGCTAGAAATGTAGCAGGTGATGGTCAGCAGACAGCAGAACCTGAGTTTGCGATTAGTCGCTGAAGCCCCGGTTGAAGCGTGTGATGAAAGCGGGGTCGGGCCAATGAGCCTGATTTGAAGGGAGTCGGTGTCGAGGTATTGGTCCAACCAGTGGCTTGAAAGGAGACAGATCAATCTGACCGCTACCGCCAGCCTCTAAGACGGCGTTGGGGATCGAAAGCAGGTAATCGTTCGAGGAGGCGTCGAAGGCAAGACGCAATACACCCTCGTCGAAGGCCCAATGGCATAGCTTGTTGAGACAAATACCATTGGTCACGTCGTTGATACGATGATGTGCCCACGGAAGAATATGGGAAGCGTCTACTCCCGGAGTTCGCGTGACCGACGTTGGAGGAAGATGATAGCCAGTAAAAAGGCAGGTGAAGCCGTAGGCATGTTGCACCTCTCGACGAAAACGCTCTGCCTGTGCACCTCGCATCTGGACCTTGCGCCACTTGCGAATGGTATCTACAGCGGCCTCTCGAACACTTCTAGAATCATCTTCCTCAATGCCTGCCTCGACAAACTCACGATGGACGCCAGCTCCAGTCGCGGCCTCGCCACCAGCCCCGAAACGACGAAGGAGTTGCGTCAACGGGTCCTCGTCACTAGTGATAAGGCGTCTGATGATTCGAGCTAAGCGAACGAGTTCGGGGGCGTCACCATTCTCGAAGGCGGTATTGTGGCTCAGAATGAGTCGCTTTACCTCGGAGTCAGGACTCCGGTGAGCAGCCCCCCAAAGCTCATAGACCAATTCTAGACGCTCAACAACATCTACGCGTGCATGTTCACCGCCGAAGTTGGAAACTACAAGATCAGTAGGACGGACAACAACCTGGTTACTATCGAAAACAGTAACGTCAATCAGGATAGAAGTGATTGAATATCCATTGTCGATCAGTTGAAGGCGATCGTGATTTGTATCACCTAACTCGCGTTTAGGCTTTGCGAGAAGAAGAAGGCCTGCCAGAACGAGATAGGTGTGGCTGTACCTTCCCGGCTTATCGCCAAGACGAATTCGAGGCTTGCCCTGAACGTCTCGTGCGTAGTTGTCAGTCGCAATAGAGGTACCCGGAACAGGCTCAAGTACCAACTCGCGGTCGAAAAGGTCGGAACGGGTCAGGCTACCTTGAGAACCTGCTAGCTCGTATTCACCGCGTCCTCCACTTGTTCGAAGTACTATTCTCATGGGATTGGGTCATCTGGCCTGCACAGCGCAAGTTAAGACCCCTAGCGGAATTGCCGAGGCGGGCTCGGCAGCGCACACACATTCTCTTTGTCTATTTTCGCTTGCATGCCTTCAACAACGTGCAAGCGGTCCCCCTCGGCGTTGAGGAGGACCGCTCACGGTCTGGATCGTCGGATCTCGGCGTGACGCGTTACAGCGTGGTGCCGTCGTCGTCCCCGACCTCGGCCTCGATGAAGCCGCGGTTGCGCAGCAGCGCGTCCACGTTCGGCTCACGGCCCCGGAAGCCGACGTAGGCGTCCATGGCGGGCTGCGTGTCGCCGGCGGAGAAGACGCTCTCGTAGAGCTTCTGCGCGAGCACCGGGTCGAAGATGTCGCCCGCCTCCTCGAACGCCGCGAAGCCGTCGTTGTCGAGGACGCCCGCCCAGAGGTAGCTGTAGTAGCCTGAGGAGTAGCCCTCGCCCGCGAACGTGTGCAGGAAGTGCGTCGAGCGGTGGCGCATCGGGATGTCCTCCAGGTTCTCGCGGCTGGCCAGCACCTCCTCCTCGAAGGCGTCGATCTCCAGCGAGGCCGGATCGGTATTCAGGTGGTAGGCCAGGTCCACGAAACCCGAGTTCAGGAACTCGACCGTCGCGAAGCCCTGGTTGAACTGCGTGGCGTTGAGCACGCGCGCGAGCAGCGCGTCCGGCATCGGCTCGCCAGTTTCGTGGTGCAGGGCGAAGCGCTCCAGCACCTCCGACTGCGAGAGCCAGTGCTCGTAGATCTGCGCCGGGAACTCCACGAAGTCGCGGTCGACCGACGTGCCCGCCAGCGAGGGGAACGCGGTGTCGGAGAGCAGCCCGTGCAGGCCGTGGCCGAACTCGTGGAAGAGCGTCACGGCGTCGGTGAACGACAGCAGCGCGGCCTCGCCCTCGGCGGGCTTGTTGTAGTTGCAGTTGTTCAGGATGAGCGGGATCTCGCCGGTGATCCCGTTCTGCGCGCGGAAGCTCGACATCCAGGCACCGCCGCGCTTGCCCGGGCGGGCGAAGAAGTCGCCGTAGAAGAGGCCCGCGATCTCGCCGTCGGGGCTGCGCATCTCCCAGACGCGCACGTCCGGGTGGTAGGTCGCGATGTCGTCGCGCTCGACGAACGTGAGGTCGAAGAGCCGCTGCGAGACGTAGAACATCGCCTCGATCATGTTGTCGAGTTGGAGGTAGGCCTTGACCTCGCTCTCGTCGAGGTCGTAGCGCTCGGCGCGGACCTGCTGGGTGTAGTAGCGCCAGTCCCAGGGCTGCAGCTCGTGGTCGAGCCCGGCTGCCTCAATGCGCGCTTCGATGTCAGCGGCCTCTTCGAGGGCGCGGTCGCGGGCTGGGTACCAGACCTGCTCCATCAGCGACATCGCCGCTTCGGGCGTGCCTGCCATCGTCCCGGCGGTGCGGTAGTGGGCGAAGGTCTCGAAGCCGAGTAGGTTGGCAAGCTCCAGGCGGAGGGCCAGAATCTCGCGGATCGTGTCCTCGTTGTCGTTGTCGTTCGCGTTGGACCCGCGCTGGGTCCAGGCACGCCAGGCGATCTCGCGCTGCTCGCGGTTGGGCGAGGCCTGCAGGAACGGCTCCACGCTGGAGCGGGCCAGCGTGATCACGTGGCCCTCCATGCCGCGGTCCGCCGCCGCCCCGGCCGCCGCCGACACGATGTAGTCCGGCAGGTCCGCGATGTCCTCCTCGCTCAGTTCGAGCGTCCACGCCTCCCGGTCGGCCTGCTCGTTCTGGGCGAACTGGGTGTACAGCCCCGCTAGCGACGAGCGGATCTCGGCAAAGCGCTCGCGGTCCGTGCCCTCCAACTGGGCCCCGGCGCGGATAAAGTCCTCGTGCGTGGTCTCCAGCAGCCGCGCCTCCTGCGGTTCGAGGTCGAGCGTCTCGCGCGCCTGATAGAGTGCGTCGATGCGGGCGAACAGCGCCGGGTTGAGCGTGATCGAGGCGCTGTGCGCGGCGAGGCGCGGGCTCATCTCGCGCTGGATCGCGCGGATCTCGTCGTTCGAGGCCGAGCTAGTCAGGTTGAAGAACACCCGCGAGATGCGGCCGAGGTCGCGCCCCGCCTGCTGCATCGCCAGCATCGTGTTAGTAAACGTGGGTGCCTCCGCGTTGGTGGCAATCGCCTCGATCTCGGCGGTATGATTCGCCAGCGCCACGTCATAGGCCGGCAGGAAGTGGGCCTCGTCGATGAGATCCAGCGGCGGGGTACCGAACGGCGTATCCCACACCATCAGCAGCGGGTTGTCCTCAGGCGGGTCATCGCTGGGATCGTCAACGTCCTGGGTTTCGACGGTGGCGGGTTCGCCGTCGTCGGCGAGGTGGGCCCCGTTCAAGTGGGCTGTGCTGCCTGGCGACAGAAAAAGAAGAGACACCAGGGCAAGCAGCAAGGAGTCGATGTGCATCGGTTCAGAATCAGGTGGTTGGACGAGAGAGCGGGGCTCAAGCGTAGCGCCCTCATGACGCCCACGGCTTGTCCGTTGTTGCGCGAAAACGCCGCGGCGACCGTCGATTTCGGCTCCTCGTGAGCACAGGGCGATCCGACGAGGTACGATCCCGTGCGTCTGCCTGGACGCCCAAACGGATTCGTATCAGGAAACGGATTCGTGTCAGGACTACTTCCACAGATGCGGATACTCTTCCGGTCGCCCGAGATGCGGGCTATTCACGAGTGCGCTGTCATGGTCTTGAGGCGGACCGAGCGTTTCTACGTCGTCCAGCCATGGTGCAAGCGCTGTCTCGATCTCGCCCTCTGCATCGACGAGCACTCTCTTCGTCCGCGTCGACTTGTCTGCCAGCACGAGGTCAGCGTCCCACCCCCATTCCCTGTATGTGTATTGCGCGTCGTGCTCGATACGCAAGACCTCGAAACCGGTGATGAACGAGGGGCTTCGAAGCACAGGCGTAGGTCGAACGGATCCGTACTGGCGGTCTGTGTAGAGCCAGGCCTCGGGTTGCTCATACGGTGACGGGCACTGCGGGACCACGACGACAAAAGCTCGCCGCCCCGGTTTATTGGCTGGGATCTCAGCCGCGAGCGAACGCCCGGTGCGGAGCGCGTTGAGCCGCTTCAACGGAATGGGCATGACACCGAGACGAGCGGGTGGCAGAATGGGAGCGTCGGTCGGCACAGAGTCAGCCCGACACGTGGGCGAGCGCACCGGGCGCAAGCCGTTCGAGCGCGACCTGAATCGACGGCACGAGAGGCAGGAGGTCGTCCAACTTGTTCGAGCGCGCGCGGACGATCACGATCCGAATCGAGAGCGCCGTGAGATCCTGCTGGTACTCGATTCCACGGTCCAGCGTCACGAACGCATCGAATGCCGCGTCGGCCCGGCGCAGAAGCTCGCTGTTGAGCACGCCGGACCACCCCTGTTCTTGAACGGTGACGACATCATGACTGGAGGCGAACGCCCGTTTGAGCTTGCGCGGCAGGTTTTCGTCCAGGAGTACGCGCATCAGGCAGCCACTGCAACGTCGTGGGGCGTGTGTGCAAGCGCATCGTTGAGGGCGAGCGCTAAGAATGCTTCGGCTTGTGCTCGGCTGACGCTTGGGAAGTCGTCCAGGAACGCATCGAGCGTGACGCCTGCCCGGAGGTGCTGGATCAGCGAGTCCACAGGGACGCGAGTACCGGTGAAGACGGGCGTGCCGCTAAGCAAGCCGGGGTGGGTATGGTAGACGCTGGCGCGGTCCATAGGGCAACAGAAGGTTGGTTGAGGCGGAGAACGCGCTCGCCTCTCGCTCGATCCCCGGAGGTGGTTGGGAGCACGAGGCAAAGCAGAGGCCGTACCATATTGCGCAGCCTTTCCTGATACGACCCTCGTCATGCACGACACCGCCTCCCCCCGCGACCGCGACACCCTGCTCGGTGAGGTGCGTGCCTTCGTCCGTGAGGTGTGCGTGCCGCTCGAACGGTACCTCCTGGCACACGATTACGACACGCTCGAAGCGCGGCTGGCCGACGTGCGCGCCGAGGCGCAGGCGGCGGGGCTGTGGAACCTCTACCTCAGCGCCGAGCACGGCGGACCGGGACTGTCGCTGCCCGACTTTGCGCGCATCAGCGAGGCGCTCGGGTGGAGCCTCCTCGGGCACATCGCCACCAACTGCCAGGCGCCCGACGTGGGCAACGTCGAGCTGCTGCTCGCGCACGCGACCGAGGCGCAGCGGGGCGAGTTTCTGCAGCCGCTGCTGCACGGCACGGTCCGCTCGTGCTTCGGGATGACCGAGCCCGAGCACGCCGGGTCGAACCCGCGCTATCTCTCCACGACGGCGCGGCGCGAGTCTGTTTCTGGGGGGGACGACACCTACGTCCTCGACGGCCACAAGTGGTTCACGACAGGTTTCGACGGCGCGGCCTTCTGCATCGTGATGGCGGTGACCAACCCGGACGCCGAGAGTCCCTATGCACGGGCGTCGATGCTGCTCGTGCCGACCGCTGCTGAGGGCGTGGAGCACGTCCGCCGCCTCCCCGTGATGGGCGACGAGGGGCAGGGCTGGTTCTCGCACTCCGAGATCCGGCTGCACGGCGTGCGCGTGCCCGTGGCGAACCGGCTCGGGCCGGAGGGCGGCGGCTTCCTCCTCGCGCAGGAGCGGCTGGGGCCGGGGCGCATCCACCACTGCATGCGCTGGATCGGCGTTTGCGAGCGCGCTCTCGACCTGCTGTGCCGCCGCGCCGTGGAGCGGGAGCTGTCGCCGGGCAGTCCGCTCGCGGGGCAGCAACAGGTGCAGGTCTGGATCGCCGAGAGCCGCGCGCAGATCGACGCGGCGCGGCTCCTGGTGATGGACACCGCCGCGCGCATTGAGCGGGACGGGCAACGGGCAGCGCGCACGGCGGTGAGCGCGATCAAATTTCTCGTCGCCGACCTGCTCCAGCGTGTCCTCGACCGCGCCATCCAGGTGCACGGCGGCCTCGGCGTCCTCGACGACACGCCGCTCGCGTTCTGGTACCGCCACGAGCGCGGCGCGCGCATCTACGACGGCCCCGACGAGGTGCACAAGACCGTCGTCGCCCGTGAGGTGCTCAAGGGCTACGGCGTGACGCGATAGCCTACCACCCCACCGGGAGCCGCGTGATTTTCTCGGCCGTGAGGGTGACCGAGCTGTATGGGTCGTTCGAGAAGAACGGCCGCCAGTATCCGATGACGTGGCAGTCTGGGACAGACCGGTCGGGAGGCAGGGCGAAGTCTAGGGCCAACGCTGCGCCGGCAGCGATCACGACCTGCTGCGTGCGACGCTCGAAGCCGACGAAAGAAGCTGTCACGTCGTACGTCCCGGGTGGGACGTCGAGGAGGACAAACGCCCCGTCGATGTCGGTCGCAGCACCGTGCTTCGTGCCGTCGAGGACCACGTTCGCGCCGGGGAGCGGTTCGCCGGTGTCGTCCGTGACGATGCCCACCAGCTTGCCGGTTTCCTGGGCGAGCGCAGGCGGACTGGCGAGGAGTAGGACGACGACGACGACAGCGAGAAGCAGACGCATAGCGGGAGCGAGAAGAGTTGGGGCAATGCGCTCAGCCTAGCCCCGTGCCGCTTGACTACGCAAGGCACTACGCTGCCCGGGCATACGGAGTCTTCCGCAGTCAGAACGAGTTTGCGGCTACGCCTCCTCGCCGAAGCGCTCGGCTAGCGCCTCGTCCTTGACACGCATCAGGTGGGCCTGGGCAGCGCCGAGGGCCTCATATGCCCGCTTGTGAAAGGTAATGAGGACATCGATGGGCACTTCGGGTAACCACGACGAAGGCTACTTCCTAGACTTTCGCGACTTGTACATCTTGTACCACTCCCATGGAAGAGCTACAGCCATGAGTATGGCTGCGAGGACCATTCCATACTCTCCGACTTTTCCGACGAGGTCGACGTCATCCATCGTGTATAAGTTGGTGCCGAGATGTTGAATCAAGCACAGCATGATACTATGTCCTCTTGATGAGTCGCGACTATGTCATCCTGAACTCGTTTCAGGATCTCTGACGACTACGGTGCTACGGGGCTTCGCTGAGATGCTGAATCAAGTTCAGCATGACAAAGATGGAAAACCGCAGTGGGGCGTTACACCTCCTCACCGAAGCGCTCCGCTAGCGCTTCGTCTTTGATGCGCATCAGGTGGGCGTGGGCAGCGTCAGGGTCCTCGGGGACCTCGCCCCAGAAGAGCTCTTCCTTGATCGCACCGATGGCGGCTTTCTCGCGGCCCCGAAGCGTGCGGATGACCGTCTCGAAGAGCGCGCCGCGCCGGAGGGCCTCGTCCTTCATGTCCATCATGTACGCAAAGGCCGCATCGTGCTCGTTGGGGATGGCGCCGTCGAGGATGGCCTCGCGGATGTGCTCCTTCACGATGCCGACGGCCACGCCTTCCGTGACGCCGAGCGTTTCCATGATCTCGTGGCCGTCTACGGGCGGCTGGAAGTGGCGCAGGCGGTCCTTCTCTTCGACCTCGATGAACTTGGCCTCCACGCGGTCGAAGGCGTTGAGGTAGCGGCGGACGCGGCGCGGGTTCTTGCTCGTGATGTCGGCGCGGACGAGCCGCATGAGCGCGTCAATGCGGTCCCCAGCTTCGAAGAGCAGGCGTCGCACGGCAGAGTCGGTCACCTCGTCGTCCACGAGCGCGACGGGGCGGTGGTGCAGCCGGACGAGCTCGCGGACGTGCTCCAGGCGCTCGTCCATCGGCAGCTTGAGCGCACGGAAGAGCTTCGGGATGCGCCGCGCGCCGCGGTCCTCGTGCCCGTGGAACGTCCAGCCGCGGCCTCGGATGAACCGCTTCGTGTCGGGCTTCGCGATGTCGTGGAAGAGCGCCGCCCAGCGCGTCCAGAGCGCCTCGCCCGCGGCGCGCTCGCCCGCGACGCCTAGCTGCTGCTGCAAGTGCGCGAGGTTGTCGACGACTTCGAGCGTGTGGAAGAAGTTGTCTTTGTGCTTGTGCCCACGCACCTCCTCGACGCCTGCGAGCGCGGTGAGGTCGGGCAGGATGCGGTCGAGGAGGCCGGTGTCGTAGAGGATCTTGAAGCCGACCGACGGCACTGGCGCAGCGAGGAGCTTCTGCAACTCGTCCGTGATCCGCTCCTGGCTCACGATACCGATGCGGTCGGCGTGCTGGCGCATGGCGGCGAACGCGTCGTCGTCCACGCGGAAGCCGAGTTGGGCGGCGAAGCGGGCCGCGCGCAGCATCCGCAGCGGGTCGTCGTCGAACGTCTCCGCCGGGTCGAGCGGCGTGCGGAGGAGCCCGCTGGCGAGGTCGCTCAGGCCGCCGAATGGATCGACGAGTTCGCCGAAGCTCCCGTCCTCATTCATGGCGCCGTTGAGGCAGACGGCGAGGGCGTTGATCGTGAAGTCGCGCCGCCGCTGGTCGTCGTCGAGTGTGCCGTCCTCGACGGCGGGCTTGCGGGATGAGCGGTCGTAGGACTCGCGCCGCGCACCGACGAACTCCAGTACGACCGGCGCGTCGTCGTGGTCACCACCATATTGCTCTGGCGGCAGGTGGACGCCTGCTGTGCCGAAGTTGGCGTAGACGTGGGCCGTCCGCACGCCGACCTCCTTCGCGACGGCCTTCGCCCACTGAATACCGCTGCCTGAGCCCACGCTCACGAAGTCGAGGTCGCTCGTGGCACGGCCGAGGAGCGCGTCCCGCACCGCGCCGCCGACGCAGTATGCCTCCAGGCCGAGGCGGTCGGCCACCGCACCGACGCGGCGAAGTACGTCTTCGTGGGGCAGGGTCATGCGGTGAGGCGGTGAGGCGGTGAGGCGGTGAGGCGAGCAAACGTACAGGATAGGCCGAGGCTTCCGCGTCACCAGGGCACGGAGCGGAATACGGGCGAGTTTCTCCCAAACCTCCTATGTCCACACACGTCCCGGCGCGCACTCAGCGCAGCTTGGCGAGTAGGCGCTCGGTGAGGCGCATCGTGTGGAGTGCGTCGAGGGCGGTGCGCGTGGCTGAGCGGCCTGCGGCGAGCGCGTCGAGGAAGCCGCCGAAGCCGTCGCGGCTAGCTGGGGGAGAGGGGGTACGTGCCGGGGTGACCGTGCCAAAGTCGAGTGTGGTGTCGAGGCGCGTGGTCGAGGCTCGCTGGTCGCGGCCTGCCACGAAGAGGCGCGTCGACGAGGCTGCAGCCCCCAGCAGCAGGTGCACGAGTGTGCCCGCCCGGAAGCGCAGCGTAGCCCCGACCGTGTCGAGCAGGGCGCCGCGCCGGTCGGCCTCGGCGTCCAGGCGGGGCACGTCGGCGGAGCGGGCGAGGGCGGCGGCGAGGTCGAGCGCGCCCGCCATCAAGAACGGCCACGAGATACCGCCCGCAGGCAGGTCGAGCGCGACGAGGCGAGGCCGCCAGCCCACCGGCCGGCTCGCCAGCAGCGGCGCGATGGGCAGCGGATGCGCCACGCCGATGTCCACGCCCGCCTCTTCGCTCAGCGCCACGAGGCGTTCGCACTCGGCGACGGACGTGGTGGCGGGCCATTCTAGGAAGACGTGCCGCCCGTCCTTTGCCGCAGCCTCAGCGATGAGAAAGTGGTCGCGCGTCGGTGCTGCGATGCAGACGGCGTCGCAGTCGGCGAGGAGCGTGGCGGCGGAGCGGTAGGGCGCCGTCCCGAAGCGGTCCGCAATGGCGTCGGCGCGCGCGGTGTCGGCGTCGGTGACGCCCACGAGCGCGACATCGTCTCTCGCCGCTATCGCCTCGGCGCGTGCCGTCCCGCGCTGGCCCACGCCGACGACGCCGAGGCGGAGCAGTGAACGTGGAGGCGGGGCGGCGGCCATCGGGGTGCAGGGCTAGGCGCGGTGGCTCACGCACGACCACCACTCGCCCTCGGTCGCCTCGTCGCGGAGGGTGAGTCCCGCATCGGCGAGCGCGTCGAGCATCACGGCGCGGTCGGTCTGGAGCAGCCCGGCGAGGATGAGCGTGCTGCCGTCGTGCATCTTCTCGGCGAAGCCCGGTAGCATCCGCCGCAGCGCCTCCCGGTTGATGTTCGCCGCGATCACGTCGAACTCGCCCTCAGAGATCACCTCCAGGCCGCCCTCGCGCAGCACAAACCGGTCGCCGACGCGGTTGTCGAGCGCGTTCTCCGCCGCGTTCTCGATGGACCACGGGTCGATGTCGAACGCGTAGGCCTCGGCCGCGCCGAGCTTGAGCGCCGCGATGGCGAGGATGCCGGTCCCGGTCCCCGCGTCGAGCACGCGCGCGCCGTCCTCAACGAGCCCCGGCAGAAAGCGCAGCGCGAGGCGCGTGCTCTCGTGGTAGCCCGTCCCAAAGCTCATCTTCGGGTCGATCTCCAGCAGGATCTTGTCGGCGTGGTCCGGCGGTGTCGCATGCCAGGACGGGCGCACGAGGAACGGCCCGATCACGACGGGCGCGATGGACGCCTCCCACGTCTCGTTCCAGTTGTGCGGGGCCTCCACGCGCTCGTCGATGCGGACTGGCAGATCGCGCCGCCGCAGCCACTGCTCGACGTGTTCGCGGTGGACGTCCGACCAGCGCTTCACAGGCCCCCACGCCACCACAGCCTCGTCGCGTGCTTCGAACGCCTCAAAGTCGAGGTCGGCGAGTTCGGCGATGAGGAAGTCGTGGTAGCCGTCGGGTAGGTGGACGGTGAGTTCGAGCGTCACGGGGCTCAGGGTGCAGGTGTTGGCGCGTGAAAGTATGGACGTGGGAGGCTACGCTGCTGCGCCAATACATGGCCCCCCGGCACCTTCACACCCGCACACGTCCACGCGAGCGTCTATTCCCCCTCAACCACGATGCCCCACGCATTGGGGTCCTCCGGCGGATCGCTGACGAAGTTGCCGAAGGCGTGGCTGTCGTCGGAGCGGACGAAGAGGACGTAGGTCCCGGCCGGTAGCGTGACCGTGCCGTCGAAGCGCTGGTTGCGCGGGGCGCCGCCCGCGTAGACCGTGTTCTCCGACGTCATCTCCCAGACGACGGTGCCGTCCTCAGCGCGGGCGATCCAAGCGTAGTCGTAGCGGTTGGCCCCGCTGATCTCGCCGACGGCCGTGATCTGTAGCGTCGTCTCGGCGTCGAGCACGAACGGCACGTCGAAGCGCTGGTTGTTGGTGAGGCGGCGCAGGTCGAGCGGGAGCGCCTGCGGCTCGCCGCGCACCGCGATCGGCGCGTTGGGAGCGAGGCCCATCGTGGGCGTGGCCTCCGGCTCGGGCGGCGGGGGCGGTGCGGGGGGCTCGGCGGCCTCCACGGTCACGTTGGACCCGGCGCGCGGGCCTCGCTCGAAGGCGACGTCGGTGACCGAGCCGGGGCTGAAGTCGCGGTTGAGCGCGAACACGGCTGCGCCCCAGCGCTCCGCGTGGGTCGGTGCGCCGCCATGCCAGCCGTCGGGCGAGTGCGAGCCGTCTGTCTGGTAGCGCAGCGTGTAGCGGCCGGGCGCGAGGTCGAGCACGACCTCGGCGACGCGGTTGTCGGAGCGGCCGCCGCCGTGCCGGGTCGTCTCGTATTCCATCTCCCAGATCTCCTCGGGCGGACGCGGGCTGATGCCGTCCTGGTCGGGCACGCGGAGCAGCCGTGCGAAGTCGTAGCTCCTGCTCGACCGCAGCTCGCCGAGGGCCCAGATGAAGGCCCGCGTCGGCGCCGTGAGGGTGAAGCTCGCCGTGTGGACCTGGTCGTCGCCGACCTTGCGCAGCGCGACGACCTCGGGGAGGTCCGTGTAGGGTTCGAAGAGGCGCGCGGTGCCACCGCCACCGCCGAGCGTGAGGCCCCACGACCGCGGATCGAACGGCGGGTTGGCCGTCCAGTCGCGGTGCGCGTGCGAGCCATCGGTGGTGAAGCCAACGCGGTAGCGGCCCGGCTCCAGGCGCAGCGTGTCGCGGACGCGGCGGTTCTTCGCTGAGCCGCCGGCCCATACGGTGTTAGTGCGGGTCATCGTCCAGACTCGCTCGTCGGTCACGAGGTCCTCGATCCAACCATAGTCGATGGCCTCGTCGAAGATCTCGCCGGTGGCGTCGACCCAGAGTCGGGTGGCGGTCGGGACATCGAGGTAGGCGGTGGAGTCTGCGCGGTTCTCCAGTGGGCCTGTGGCCCAGACGAGATCGGGCGGTTGTGGGGGCTGCTCTGGTCGGGCCACGGACCGGGCAAAGCGAACGCTGTCGGGGACGACAGGGTCGAGCCGGAAGCGCCACTGCTCGGCGTCGGTGTGCCAGGCGTTGCGGTTGCCCTGGAGGAGGGCACGGGCGCGGTCCAGGAAGCCGCCGTCCACGTCCTGCACGGGCCGGAGCGGGTCGCCGACGGCGGCGAAGTAGGCTTCGTAGGCACCGGGTGCAAACGCGACGGTGTCCTTGACGGTCGCGAGCGTGGCGCGGGACTTCGCAGCGGCCGACGCGCGCATCACCCAGACGGTGTCGCGCGTGGTGGCGTTGAGCACCCAGCCGTAGGCCGCGAGGGCCTCCGGGATGCCTGCCACGGGTGCCTCGAAGGAGCCGATGGCGGTGACGGCGAGGCGGAGCGGACGGTCCAGCTGGAAGGCACGTTCGCGCACGTCGCCGGGGTCCCAGGTCGTCCCAAAGGCCACGAGCGTGTCGGGCTCGGAGGGACCTCGCAGGGTGCGCACAAGCACGGCCACCGCGAGGGCACCGAGGACGACGAGCAGGAAGCGGGACATGCCGCGGCGCATGGCGGTGGGGCTGGCAGGGTGGGGCAGGACCTGGGAGCGCGCGAGGCGGAAGATAGGAGGCGGGACGGACGGCGTACGGAGGAGCCAGCTCGAAGTTACCCAGGTGAGAGCCGCGGTCACCGAAGGGCGACGCAGGCCTGTATCTTGCGCACGGAGCCTCCCGCACTGCCAGGCTGTTGTCGCAACCTTGCGGGTAGGTTGTTCGATACGACAGAGGCTCTGGAGTCCTCTCCCCGGGCTTGCACCCCACTGGCCCGCACCCCACCGGCCTGCGCTCGCCGCCGTTCTCGTGGCCTTTACGACCCCCAGTACCGACCGCCCTCGCACCTCCCGGCTGCGCCTGCCCTCCCGGCGGACGTTGCTGTGGGCGCTTGCGGGTGTGCTCTATCTCGCCGGGGCGGTCTACTTCGCCGCCCTCTCGTTCTCGAAGCAGCCCCCGAGCCACCCGACGCTCGTCACGGTCAACGGCCTGCTCGTGCTCGGCGCCGCGCTGGCCTACCTGCTCCTCGGCGACGTCTTCCGGCAGCGGGACCACAACGCGATGCGCTCGCTGTGGTCGCCGATGCTCATCAGCGGCATCGCGCTCATCACGGCGGTCGGGACCGTGGCGCTCACAGGTGGCGCTGGGCCCGTGGACGCCCGCACGCTCCTACCCGAGGGGCCCCGTACGCTCGTGCAGGCCATCGTTGTGGGGACGATGGAGATCACGAGCGCGTTCGTGCTGCTGCTCTACCTGCGGACCCTGGTGCTGTTCAAACGCACGCGCCACAGCGTGCGCAACTGGAACCTGATGGTCGTCGCGATGGTCGTCGCGGCGCTCACGATGTCCGGCGAGCGCGCGGCAGCGGAGGCCGCCGAGCAAAACATCGCCTTCCAGATCACCGGTATCGTGGCGATGGGGCTGATGGTGGCGAACGCCTTCCGGCTCTCGTGGATTGTCTTCCTGTCGTTCCGCGAGAAGTGGGCCACCATCGGGCTGTGCATTGGGCTAATCGGCGTGACCGCGTTCGTGATGAACAACCGCTTCGGGGGCTACTTCTCGGCGGCGCAGGCCAAGGACGGGCTCATCATCCCCGATGCGGCGCTCGTGCCGCTGCCGCACATCTTCAGCCAGCCGCTGAGCCAGTTCGCGCTCTTCGTCTTCGCCTTCGCCATCCTCTACGCGACGACGGCCATCCTCTCGCTGCTCTTCCACCTCCCAACGGCGAGCGCCTTCGAGCAGAAGACGGGCGAGATGGAGGCAATGCAGGCCCTCGCCGAGCTTTCGGGGCAGGTACTCGACCGCGAGAAACTCGTGCAGACCATCGCCGACGCGCCCGTGCAGTCCGGCGGCGCCGACGCGGCCTGGGTGGCCCTCGTGGACCCGGAATCAGGCTCGCTCACGCCGCAGCTCGCCGCGACGCGGGGCATCGACGCGGAGCGGATTCAGAACCTCCTCGACGAACGCGCGCTCACGCAGGACGTGTTCGAGCGCCGCCGCCCGCTCGTGCTCAACCGGGCCGCGGCGGACCACCGCGTGCGTGCGCGCCCTGGCAACGGGCTGGGCAGCCTCCTCGCGCTCCCGCTCACCTCGGGCGGCGAGACGCGCGGCGTGCTCTTCGCCTCAAAGCGCGTCGCCGAGGGCTTCGAGCAGGACGACGTGAGCGCGCTCACCACGTTCGCGGCCCAGGCAGCGCTCTCGCTCGCCAACGCCGACCTCTTCGCCGAGGTGCTGGAGAAAGAGCGGCTGGCGCAGGAGCTGGAGATCGCCCGCGAGGTGCAGAAACGCCTCCTGCCGCAGACGCTCCCGCAGTTCGAGCGCGTCGAGATCGCGGGCCTCGGCTTCGCCGCGATGGAGGTCGGCGGCGACTACTACGACGTAGCCGTCATCGGCGAGCAATGCGTCGGCGTGATCGTGGCCGACGTGTCCGGCAAGGGCACCGCGGCGGCGTTCTACATGGCCGAGCTCAAGGGCATCTTCCAGTCGGTGAGCCGCCTCACGCGCTCGCCCGCGGAGTTCCTCGTGCGGGCCAACGAGGCACTCACGGCGTCGCTCGGGAAGCAGGCGTTCATTTCCGCGCTCTACGGCGTGCTCGATACGCAGTCGGGCGTCTTCACCTATGCCCGCGCGGGTCACTGCCCTGCTGCGCTCGCACGTGCCGACGGCGAGGCACGCCTGCTGCGGGCTCAGGGGATCGGGCTAGGCCTGACGGGCGGCCCGCTCTTCGAGAAGTCGCTCGCCGAGGAGACGGTGCAGCTGCGCCCCGGCGACGCGCTCGCGCTCTACACCGACGGCGTCGTTGAGAGCCGGGCTCCCAATGGCGAAGAATACGGTTACGAGCGCCTGCTCACGACCGTCGTGACCTACCGCGCCGCGAGCGCGCAGGGCCTGCTCGACGGCCTTCTCGAAGACTGCCGCACCTTCTCCGACCACAAAGCTGACCTCGACGACGACCTCACGCTAGTCGCCCTGAAGTGGCACGGCGAGGGCAGCCCGCCCGCATCGCTCGTCGCGCAGAAGGCCGCCCCTGCGTCGTCGTCGGGCGACGGCGTGGCCAGCGGCGGTGTGGTCAGCGATGGGGCGTCCATGGCCACCGACCCTGCCCCGGCCAACGGTGCAACTTCGGACGTGGTGGCTCCGTCTGCGGAGCCGTCTTCCTCATCGTCAGGATCGGCTTCGGGACCGCCCTCCGCGTCCTGAGTAGGTCCACGTAGCCGTCCCGCCCCCGTCGTATGTTCACCGACCTCGAAGCACCCCCTCCCGAAGCGCCCTCCCCTGAAGCGCCTGCCGCCTCCCGGCCTCCCCTCGTCACCCGACTGCTGCCCGCCGTGTCCAACTTCTCCGTCACCTTCCGCCCGACCGGCACCGTGCGCGTGCTGGAACTCAACGGCGAACTCGACGCCCACACCGCGAGCGAACTCGAAGCCGCCTTCCAGCGCTGCCTCGACGACGACGCCTACCGCGTGATCGTCCACGGCGGCAACCTCCAATACATCTCCTCGGCGGGCCTAGGCGTCTTCATGGCCTACGTGGAGCCGATGCGCGAAGCGGGCGGCGACATCAAGATCACCGAGCTCCAGGAGCGGGTCTACGACGTCTTCGACCTGCTCGGCTTCCCCATGCTCTTCGACATCACGCCCGCCGAGGCCGAGGCCGTCGCCCAGTTCGAGGCCAGCCCCAACGGCATGAGCGCCGACTGAGGCGCTCCCCCCCAACCCTTCGCCGTCCTTGCGCTCCATCCAGGCCATGCCCGCGCGCCACCACACGGTCGTCATCCCCAGCACGATGCGCCACCTGGCAACCGTGCGGCGATTCGTGCGGCAGTACGGGGCGGAGGCCGGGCTCACGGACCGCGCGGTGAGCGAACTGCAGCTCGCCGTGGACGAGGCCTGCGCCAATGCCATCGAGCACGGCTACAAAGGCCGCGAGGACGGCCGCGTCCAGGTGGGCACGCACACGCACAACGGCACCTTCGTGGTGACCATCCGTCACGACGGCGAGCCGTTCGACCCAGGGCGCTACAAGCCGACCACCCTGCAAGACGCGCTGCAAAACCACCAGCGCCGCGGCTACGGCATGCGCCTCATCCATCGCCTCGTGGACGAGGTCAGCTTCGACCTCGACGGGCCCACGAGCCAGGTCCGCCTCGCCAAGCGCGTCACCCCGCCGATGGCGTAGGGGCATCGGCTGATGGCTATCGGCTGACAGCCGGATTCAGGTTGTGGAGGCTTCTCTGTGCTACGTAGGGTCTCTGCCAGAGTATCTTTCTATCCGTAGAGATAAGATCGGCACTTACATCCGAAGCCCTCATGACGATAGTTCGCGCTGTGGAAGAGGGTACTGAGTCTTTGGATGTTCCAAAGCATGAGCCCGACCCCTTCAAGATGAAGCAGTGCGCTTCGCTGCTCGTGTCGGCCTCCGAGCAAAATGAAAGCGCCATCGCTGACGCCTCAAAGCTAATTGCTGAGGCGAAGGGTCACATACATGGGGTCGGAATCGGAAAATCGGGATACATCGCTAGGCTTTTCTCCTCAACCCTCCAGACCATAGGGATCTCTGCCTCCTTCCTGCATGCATCCGACGCCTTACATGGTGAGGCCGGTTCAGTTTCGAATGGCAATCTCGCGGTAATCTTCTCGCATAGCGGCTCAACGAGTGAGATCCTAGCACTGGTAGAAGTCTTCGAGCAGCGCTCTGTACCTGTTATCTCCATAGTTGGAGATGCTTCAAGCCCCCTTGCTGTTCGGTCGCAGTTTGCCCTGATCACAGGTGTACCGCAGGTGCTCGAACTGCGTTCAATGGTCCCGACCACGAGTACTGTGGTCGCTACGTCGATTGCGATGGGATTAGTTTCAGCCGTGTCCGAGGCGGTCGGTCTTGATGAGTCTGCTTTCCGGGAGTCACATCCTGCGGGCAGATTGGGATGGGACCTTACCCGTCTCATCTCTGAGGTAATGCGACCGATTGAAAGTTTGCCAGTAGTTCCTACCAGTGGAACGTTGGATGATGCTGCGACTGTCGTAGCAAGAGTCAACGCTAGTGCGTGCAGCATTCAAGACGAACACGGCAACGTTCATGGGATCCTGGGACGAGAGCAGATTGAGAGGAAGCTAAGCCTTGAAAAAAGCCTCATTGATCTGGAAAAGTTCGACCCTACCCCTTCGGTTTCAGCTACCATTTCGATTCATCAAGCACGGCTGAAGATAGAAAGTATGGATGATGGAGAGCCTGCAATCGTTCGCGATGGAAACAAGCCAGTAGGATTCTTCTTCGCGAGTGATTTGCATCCTTCCAACTCCTACCACTAATGGCGATCCAGCCCATCGAGCTTGCCGACGGTGTTCATCTTGGAGGCGAGCAGCCTGTGTTGATTTGCGGACCATGTCTTATCGAGGGCCGAGACATGGCTCTTAGGGTTGCCGAGACGGCAAAGGAACTGGCAGAGAAACACGGTTTTCAGTACGTGTTTAAGGGGTCGTTCGACAAGGCGAACCGGACCCACTTGAATTCCCCACGTACTATCGGTCACGAGAAAGCGCTCGCAATCCTAGAAGAGATCCGAGTGTCTCTGAGCATTCCAACGCTCACCGATGTACACGATGTCACACAGGTGGAGCGAGTGGCTCAAGCTGTCGATGTCATCCAGATCCCAGCATTTCTCTGCCGACAGACTGATCTACTTGTAGCAGCAGGCAGTAGCGGCCGCGCTGTCAACGTGAAGCGTGGTCAGTTCCTGCCAGCAGAGGACATGGAGTATGCGCTGGAGAAGGTGCGCTCTGGTGGCACACAACGCGTGTACTCGACCGAGAGAGGTACAACGTTCGGCGTTCGCGACCTCGTTGTCGATTTCAGGGCACTCATTCAGCTAAGACAAACAGCGCCCGTAGTGTATGACGTGACTCACAGCGTCCAGCGACCAGGAGCACGAGGCGGCTTGACAGGAGGCACGCGGGAGTATGCAGCGGCTCTCGGGCGAGCAGCGGGAGCAGTGGGAGTGGATGGGTTCTACGTCGAGGCACACCCTGACCCGGAGTGGGCATTGAGTGACGCAGCCGTTATGATCCCGTTAACTGGCCTAGGATTAGTACTCAAAGGCCTCCGAGCTTCATGGGAAGTCGGTATTCAATTCCGAGAAGACATAAATTGGTCTTCGCGATGAGTTTTTGGAATTACATTATGCAATCTTATAAGCTGGGTATATTCATATGTATTTTAGGGTCTCTAGTTTTAGATTTGTATAAGCATCTTCTTCGTTTTCTATATATAATCCAGGTTGTATATAATCATAATTCATGTTAATAATAAGATCGATGTATTTTTTAATCTCTATATCATCTGTTGATGATATGCTAAATTTTATAGATTTATTTATGTAATCATAAATATTATGTTTTGATAAATTGTCGTCTAGTGATTTAAGACATATTGATAAAAATATACACATAATAAGATTTGCATTTCCATGAAGAGTACTTGTAATATTTTTATTAAAATCTGGTTTATATATCTTGTATTGCAATATGGATAGATCTTTACAGGCTCGTTTAGTTGTATATTTTGATAAATTGCTTTTTTTGTCCTCTGTATTTATCTCAATTATCTTATTCTTAAAGTCGCTTAGACTAGCATTTTTTGAAATTATATCCTTTATTGAATTAACTATGATGTATTTGTTGAAGCCAATAAATTCGTTATATTCATCAGTTTTGTACTTGTTTGACAAATCAATATATCTTATCAACGACCTGGTTGACCATCCAATTCCCCATAGTGGGTGTTTATTATTTTGTGTTATAAAATAGCTAATCATTCTTGATATATGAGCATCTAGTTTTGTGTTATCTTCATCAATACTAATCAATTTTATATTTACGCGGGTAATATATTTGTCCAATTTATCATCTAGTTCATCAACCTTATTGTTCATGTTATTGAGAAGTCCATCTTTGGTTTTGTCTATTTCTCTTTTTATTTGATTACTGGATATATAAAAGGGCAGAATAGATGATATTGCGAAATTAAGTATCAGAGTTGATATAATTATTGCAAATATGGGTATCGCGTAGTATATTGATTCATCTAAGTTTTTGGTGTTGTCAATAAAAATCCATTTGCTGACGAGAGAGAACATGCAGACTGCCAGGATAAAAGCAGAGCCTGCTATAATCCACTCGATTGGGTGTCTCTTCTGTGTGGGGTCTTCTGCCTGGGGCACTACTTCTGGATCTAGGTTCTGGAAGTGGAAGGCTCCCTCTCTGGGGGGTGTCGAATAGCTAGCTCAGCAGCGCCGTGAGCTGCATCAGGTCGTAGTCGATCTCCTTCTTGCGGCTCCAGACGTTCTTCAGCGGCGTCAGCTTCACGTCGTGGTTCACCACGCCCACCATCACGCTGCTGTGGCCTTCCACGAGCGCTTCCACGGCCGCGACGCCGAGGCGGCTGGCGAGCACGCGGTCGCGCGCGGTAGGACTGCCGCCGCGCTGGATGTGGCCGAGCACCGTCACGCGCAGGTCGATGTGGTCGAACGAGCCGTCCTGGCGCAGCGCCTCGGCGACGGTGTGCGCCCCGCCGATCTCGTCGCCCTCGGCGATCACCACGATGGACGACCGGCTCTGGCTCGACATCAGCGACAGGATGCGGTCCTTCACCTGGTCGAGGTCCGTGAGCATCTCCGGGATGAGCACCAGCTCGGCTCCGCCGCCGATGCCGCACGAGAGCGCGATGAAGCCCGCGTCGCGGCCCATCACTTCCACGAGGAACAGCCGGTCGTGCGCGTCGGCGGTGTCGCGGATGCGGTCGATGTTCTCCAGCGCCGTGTTGAGCGCGGTGTCGTAGCCGATGGTCTCGTCGGTGCCGAAGAGGTCGTTGTCGATGGTGCCGGGGCAGCCGACGACCGGGACGCCGTGCTCCTCGTAGAAGATGCTCGCGCCGGTGAACGTGCCGTCGCCGCCGATGCCGACGAGCGCGGTGATCTCGGCTTCGCGGAGGTGCTTGGCGGCCAGTTCGCGCCCCTCGGCGGTACGGAACGCGGCGGAGCGGGCGCTCTTGAGGATCGTGCCGCCTTTCTGCAGGATGTTCGACACGCTCTGTCGCCCCATCTCCACGAAGTCGGCCTCGATCATGCCTGCATAGCCGCGCCGGATGCCGATGACCTCCATGCCGTGCGCGATCGCTGAGCGGACGACGGCCCGCACGCAGGCGTTCATGCCGGGGGCGTCGCCGCCGGAGGTGTAGACGCCGAGGCGTCGAATCTCGTCCATGTCGCAGTCGGGATCGGTGAGCAGAGGCGCGTCGGAGAAGTCCCTAAGCTACGCCGCGCCAGCCAGCACCGCGCGAAGTCAGCCTCGCCACTCGGGCGTGATGGCCTCCTCTCCCCGGACTGCGGCCGGGCGGAAGTCACCGGGGCCCGCGCCGAGGGGTCGCCGGTGAGCATTGCGTGCTACCTTACGGCCGCCACCGTCCGCACCGGACCCGCCGTTGATGCCGAGGCTGCAGGAGCCTGGCCAGGGTGTTCACCCACCCGTGCGCTGACGATGAACGACGTCGTGCTCGTCCATCTATCTCTGGGTTCATGCTACGCGTCCCCGTTCTCTCGCTCACCCTGTCGAGCTTGGTTGCCGCGTCGGGCCTGCTCGCGGTCCAGGCCCAGCCCGTCGCACTGCCCGATGTGTCGCAGGCGGCCGCCCACGCCGAGCCAGCGCCTCATACCTCGGCGGCGCTGTTCAGCACGGGGCTCGACGTCCCGTCGGTAGACCCTGGCGCGACGGCCCGTGTCGTTGCAAGCGCTTACCGCGACGAGCTCGGCGCGTCGCCGATGCTGGTGCTTCTGGAACTGACCATGCCCGCCGTCCTCGAAACCATCGAGTCGGAGCTGGAGGGCATCGGGTTTGCCCGACGGGACTACGGCGTGGCCATCGCCTACGCGTTCATCTACCTCTGGGAAGCCGCACGGGGCGAAACGATTCCCGAGGAGCCCTCGGCAGCCGCAGCCCGCAGCCTCGCCGAGGCTATCGCGGTCCAGCAGCGCGAAGCTTATGTGGACCTGACCGACAGCGAACAGGAGCGGCGTTACGAGACGGTTATGGCCGCGACGACCGTCTTGGCCGCGCTTAACGAGCAGGAAGACCCGGGCCGTACCGTGCGTGAGCAGGCCGCCCTGGCGTTCGCGGCGCTCTTCGGCGTGGCCCCCGATGCCGTTTCCGTCGATGCAGCGGGCGTGATCTCAGGGTTTGAACTCGCAGGGCCGACAACCAGCGTGCCCTCCGAGGCAACCAGGCCGAACGCGCTGCCGGTGCGTGGGGCGGACGCCTCGACGCCGACGCCCAGAATGGCCCGCGGTGGGGAGGCGCTGCCGCCCACCGACACGCACGGCGTCGAGGTCTACATCAAGTACACCTGGGGCTACGGGGGCAGCGGCTTCACGACGGACCAAATACCGCTGCTGCTCTACCCCGACGGGACCGCCTTCCTCGAAACTCCCCAGGCGCCGGTGACGAACTTCGCTCCCGCGACGCTCCGTGTTGCCTTCGCGCAGGAGCGGCGCGGTGAGCGACACGTCGGCACGTGGCGGCGTGATGCGAACACGCTCACCCTCACCTTCGACGGCGAGACGCGAACGCTCCCCCGGACCTCGCGCGGGTGGTGGGACCGCGACAGCGCGCCCGACGAGTCCAGCGCTCACCACACCTTCTTCCCGGTTGTCTTCGCCACGCCCGAACACATGGTCGGGCCATGGGTATCGTCGAGCCTCATCCTCGCGGGGACTCCAGGCGGCGCGGTTCCACAAGTTGCAGCAGGTTCGACTACCAACCGCGTCTTCTACGGTGATGGCACCTACGCGGAGGACACCGAGAGCTTCGTCTCGGCTACCGACGCCAATGTGGGAAGCGGCTACGGCGGAGGCTCCACCTTCGGTCTGTTCAGCGAGAATGAGGGCCAAGCCGCCGGTCGCTGGCGCCTCGACGGACCGCTGATGACCATCGAGACGGGCGGGCAGCGCCAGGTCGTGCTCGCCTTCATCATGCCTGAGTGGAGTAAGGACAACCCCAACAGCGACACCTGGGTCGGCGACGACTTCTGGGAGCGCCCGGACGAAGACTGACTGGAAGCCGACTGACTGGAAGCCGACTGACCGGGAGCCGTTGGTAGACCTGGCGCGCAGCTAGTCTGACTGAGCCGTTCCGTAGATCGTGGTATGCATGCCCGCGATCTTCCACGCGCCGTTGACCTGCTCCATCAGCCGGGTCTCGCGCTTCCGCCCCTGGTCGGCGTCGTCCTGCTCGTAGCTCACCCAGGCGCCGTCGCCGTAGAGGCGCACGTCCGCGTCTGCCAGCGGCATTGGGGGCGTCTCTGGCTCTGGGTGGGCCTCCAGGTAGGTGCGGACGAAGTCGTCCACCGCCGTCCAGCCCAGCGTTTCGGACGCGCTGCCGTCGGCCAGGTTGATGTACGTCTTGGCGACGTAGGGCGCGTGGATCCAGTGGCTGCGCCAGCCCTCGTAGTCACGACCGAGGGCATCGCGCGTCTCGGTATTGAGGACGTCGAGGATGGCTTCTTTCGCCTGGGCTAGGTCCGTCGCAGCACGGGTCTCCTGCGCAGCGCGTTCTGGCGGGGCGTCGGCGCAACTGCTGAAACCCACCACGACGACGAGCAGGACGCACGTGAGAAGAGCAGGACGCATGAGCAGAGCAGGCCTACAGCAGTGGGTGGGCATATCGATTGGCAGCCAGGTGGTGTGGTACCGCCAAGAATAGGACCGACGGGCAAGAGCTTGCCTACTGATCTCCGGGAGAAGGGTAGGACTCGGAGGTTGCCTCCTTCGCCTTCTCCAGGGCGACGGCGTTGATGCAGTAGCGCAGGCCGCTCGGCGCGGGGCCGTCGGGAAAGACGTGGCCGAGGTGCGCGTCGCACACGTTGCAGAGCGCCTCGACGCGGACCATGCCGTGGCTGGTGTCCTTGCGGTGTGCCACGTGGCTCGGCTCGACGGGCTGGGTGAACGACGGCCAGCCGGTGCCGCTCTCGAACTTCTCTGCAGCGTCGAAGAGGAGCGTGCCGCAGCAGGCGCAGGCGTAGCGGCCTGGCGTGAAGAGGCCGCACATCTCAGAGCTGAACGGCCGCTCGGTGCCGTGCTGGCGCGTCACATAGTAGGCCTCGGGCGAGAGTTGCGCACGCCACTCGGCATCGGTCTTCTCGACGCGGCGAGGCGGGGCCGGGTTGCCCTGGTTGGCCGTGCGGAGGATGTCGTTCCAAGTCAGCATGGGAGCAGCAGGAGTCGAGGGTAGAGAAGGCGTGGCGTCGTCTGGAGGCGGTTTCAACGCAGGTGCCGCGCAGTCGTTCGCCGATGGCCGGGTGGATGCGTCCCCGGATGGCGATCGCATCGGCGGCGGGCTCGGGTCCAGCGCGTCGGGCCTGAGCAGGGCGCCGTGGATGCGGTGCAGCGCTTCCAGCTTCGGGCGGATGTTCGTCGCGCAGAACGGCGCGTCGGGGCGCGTGCGGTAGTAGTCGAGGTAGGTCTCGCTGTTGAGCCGGAAGCCTGCGAAGGGGAGCACCCGGGTGACGTACTGAGCGTCGTGCTTCTTGCCGAGCGCGTCCAGCGCAGCGCGGCTCGCGGCGGCCTGCGCGTCGTCGAACGTGTAGACGGCGCTGCGGTACTTCTCCCGCATCGAGTGTTGCGCCGTGCTCGCGTGTGTGAGCAAATGCACCTCGATGAGCGTTGCCAGATTGATGGCGTCGGGGCGGACGTGCACCAACACAGCCTCCGACTCGGCCTCGTTGGGGGCCTCGGAGCACACCCAGCCCTGTTCGACGCGCTCGACGCCGTTGAGCGCTTGGAAGACGGCCTCCGTGCACCAGTGGCAGCCACCCCCGAAGCCGACGGTCGTGCGGTCGCCGAGTTCGGCGAGGTGGTAGTCGAGCCGCAAGAGCGCCCGGTTTGGGTCGGAGCCGAAGATCGAGTCGAGGATGGTGCCGCCGCGGTCAACGAGCACCCAGTGCGGGGTCCCGCCAGCGCGGTAGGCGTGGAAGGTGGCGGCGAGCCCGGCGTCGCGGTAGACGGGAAAGCGGACGTAGAGCGCCTCCAGGTCGGCGCGGATCTCCTCGTCGGTGCGGTCGGCGCCCTCGAACGTGGTATGGATGCCGACGACGCGCACCGCGTCGCCGCGCTCCACCACGACGCGGTTGGCGAACGGGATCGCGCGGAAGCGACAGCCCGGACAGCCGAGGTGGAAGAAGAGCACCAGCAGCGGCCGGTCTGCGAGGTCGGCGGGCGCAGGGATAGGTGTGTCGTCCAGACGCTCCAGATGCCAGTCGGGCAGCGGGCGTCCAACTTCGAAAGATGGTTCGACGGTGGAGTGGGGCATGGACAGACGACTCATTTCAGTGGCTCGCGAGAACGAACAAGCGGGCCTCCGAGGTCCCCAGCGCCCTGCTCGGGCATGACCGGGCAGCGGCCATGTGGCAACCTCGGCCCCGTGTCCCCGTAGCTCAAAACGTGACACTCGATCTCCCCATCCCCGACCTGCTGGCCGCGCTCTTTGGAGGGGGCGCGGTAGTGCTCGGCCTGGCCGTGGGGGTGGGGGTGCTCGTCCGGCGCGATGTGCATCGTGTGGTACGGTGGTGCCTCGGCGGCTTCCTCATCGCCGGGGCGCTCACCCTCGCCAACGACCTCAACGGCACGCTGCGCCTGCATCGGTTGAGCGACCACTTCTGGATCCTCCCGCTCGTCTACACCTACGCGCTCGGACCGCTGCTCTACCTCTTTGTGCGGCAGCGCCTCGTGCCCGAGCAGCGCCTCGGTCGCCATGACGGGCTCCACGCGGTGCTCCCCGCCTTCCAGGTGGTGCACCAGGTGGCCATCGGCTTCGCTCCCATCGCGGTCAAGGGGGCCTACTGGCAGTCTGCATTCGGTCAAGTCTACAGCCAACTCGACACCCTGATCTTTGTGGCGAGCTTCGGCAGCTACCTCGTGGCGTGTTGGCGGCTGACCCGGCGCGTAGCGTCCGACCCGGTCCTCGTTCGATGGGTGCGGCGGTTCATTGCCGGTGCCGTGGTGATCCTGGCCGTGGCGATTCTCATGGAGACGACGCTCGTGACGCCCCGCATCGTGAAGGCGCTGCCCGTGGGCGTGCTCGCCTGGCTCAACCTCGGCGCGACGTTGACCTACGCGGCGATGCTCTATTGGGTCACGTTCAGCGGGTTCGTCCACCTCCTCCGTCCAAACGCGTCTGCGCCGACGACCAGGCCAGCGTCGGAGCCCGCACCTGAGCGACGCGAGCGCTACGGCATGACGCCGGACGACCTCGCCTGCCACGCCGCGCGGCTCCGCGACCACGTGGCAACAGCGCGGCCCTATCTCGACCCGACGCTCTCCCTCGGCGCCCTCGCCGACGCGCTGCACCTGAGCGAGAACGAGCTCTCGCTCGTGCTCAACGAGGGCCTCGGCGTGGGCTACACGGCGTACGTCAACGGGCTTCGGGTGGCGGAGGTACAGCGGGGCCTCGCCGACCCGAGCCGGGCCACCGCGTCGGTGCTGCAGATCGGCATGGAGGCCGGGTTCGCCTCGAAGGCCACGCTCAACCGCGCCTTCAAGCAGGTTGCCGGATGCACGCCGACGCAATACCGTGCAGGCGCGAGCGCTCTCATCGGCTCCTGAGACGCCGGTTTCGCGTCTCATCCGTTCCATGAGGCGACGAGACCGCAGAGGGCAGCCCATGTTGGGGGCGTCTCATCAACCCCTGTCCCCGACCATGCTACGTCACCTCCTGCTCGCCCTGCTTCTCGTCAGCGCACTCGCTGCCCACGCCCAGCCGGTTGCCATCGCTCTCGACCTCGGCACCTACGAACGCGACCTCACTGGTGTGACCGTGGGCGTCCGCGGTGACACTGCGCCGCTCTCCTGGGAGCGATCGCTCGCGCTCACAGACCCCGACGGCGATGGGGTCTACACCGCGGAGGTGCCCTTCCCCGACGGCACTGGCGCGGTCGAATACAGAGCGCTGCTCGAACGGGCCGACGTGCTCGAACAGACCGATGCGGAGCCCGAGTGGGAGCCCGAGTGGGAGCCGGGCGATAGCCGCGTGCTCGTGCCGGGGCTGATGGCGACCGACCGCCGCGGCTTCGGCGAGCCGCAGACCAACCTGCCGGAAGCCACCGTCACGCATGCCGAGCTTGCCGAGGACCTCGCCTTGCTCCAAGAGGCCATGGAGGCGCTGCACCCCGGACTCCGCCTCCACAACACCGACGAGGCCCTCGCGGCGCTCCTCGACCGGCTCGCGAACGATGCGCAGCGGCTTGCTGCTACCTATGGCGACGCGATCCCGGTGACGTCGATCTACCTCCCGCTCGTCCGCGCCGTGGCGGCCATTCGCGACGGCCACACCCAGGTGAGCATGTACAACCAGACGGCGTACACCGAGGCGCTCCTCTACGACCGCGCCGACCGCGTGCCGTTCACCTTCCGTCTCATTCCAGAGGGCACCGGGGCGCGGATGCTCGTCACGGGCGATGCCACGCCAGACCTCACCCTCCCAGCTGGAACAGAAGTGCTCACCCTCGACGGGCGCCCTGTCGCGGAGGTCATCGCCGCGCTGATGCCCTATGCCTCCGCCGACGGCAGCAACGATGCCAAGCGCATCGGCCTGCTGGAAGTCGGCGACCTCGTCGCGCCCGCCGAACGCTTCGACGTGGTCTACAGCGAGCACTTCGCGCCGGAGGGCGACCTCGCGCTCACCGCCCGCACGCCCGGCTCCTCTGGGACAGGCACCGAGCAATCGCTCACGGTCCCGCGCATGACTGCCGATGCGCGCCGCGACGTGCTCTGGGCGCGCGACCCCGACCTGCCTCGCTCGCGCGGCGACCTCCTGGACTACGCGTTCTTGGACGACGGCACCGCCTACCTCCGCGTTGGCTCGTTCGCCACCTTCAGCATGGACGTGGACTACGCCGCATGGCTGGTCGGTGCTTTCCAGGCGATTCGCGAGCGCGGGGCTGAGCGGCTCGTCGTCGACCTCCGCGGCAACGGCGGCGGCATGAACGACGCAGCTGTGCTGCTCTACACCCACCTCATCACAGCGCCGTTGGACGTCATGCTGTGGAAGAGCATGACCGTCTACCAGTCGGTGCCGCCGGGCCTCCGCCCGCATCTCCGCTCGTGGTCCGACGACTTCTACGACCTCGGCGACCGTGTCACCCCGCAGGGCGATGGCACCTACGCGTTCGCCCCACCCCAGCCGATCCCGGTCGCGCCCGCCCCTGACGCCTTCGACGGCCGCGCCGCCGTGTTGATCGACGTGGGACCGTCGTCGGCGACGTTTCTCCTGGCCGATGCCATCCAGCGAACGGGCGTGGTGCCCCTCGTCGGCCAGACGACGGGAGGGAGCCTGAAGGGAATCAACGGCGGGCAGACGGTTTTCCTGGAGCTGCCCCACACGGGCCTCGTGGTCGACATCCCGCTCTACGGTAGTCGCCCGCTTACCCCCGGCCCCGACCACGGCGTCATCCCCGACGTGCTCGTTGAGCCCGAGGTGGCGGCGCTCGTCGCAGGGAGCGACCCGGAGTTGGAGGCCGCGCTCGCCCTACTTAGCCGCGACCCCGACCCAGTTCCGGCTGACGAGGAGCCATCAGCTGGCGAGGCCGCCGCCACGCCGCTCCCGTTCGACGCGCTCGCGGGCGGCTGGACCGGCACGCTCACCTACACCGACTACAGCGACGACACGACCCAGGCGACGCTGACGATCTCGGCCAGCGGGCGCGCCCTGCGGCGCGGCGGTGCGCGTCTCGGCCTGCGCTATGTGAGGGCCGACGGCTCCTCCAGCGCAATGGGGACAATGACCCTCCGAGAGCGACGAGGGCAGGTGGAGTATGGCGGGGAGGCGTGGACCGAACTCGAACGCGAGGTGCGCCCTGACGGCTTCCGCCTCGTGCTGGAGCGCGAGGGCGAGGACAACCGCCGACCCGCCACGATCCGCCACACCATCGCCCTCAACGGCGATGCCTTAACCGACCAGAAAGACGTTCGCTACGACGGGACCGAGGTGTTCGTCATGCGCAACGTGTACCGGCTGGTCCGTGCAGAATAAGAGCCTCTCCGGAAAGTCGGCTTGAGCAGCGGAGCCTGAGCGAGCGGACGTTGAGCAAGGCGCGTGGAGCAGTTGGTGCGTCAGCATCGGCGATGTTGCGTCAGCATCGGCGATGTAACGCAACGCTGCCCAGCGTTTACCCAAAGGCGCATCCGAGAGGGCTTTTCGGATAGGTCCTAAGCTCGACTTTGGCGCTATGCGGCGTAGGCGAGCGTGCTCATGAGTTGCCAGAGCACCGCCTCCGGGATTTTTACCGTGCCGGGCCCAGCACGCGACATCGATAAACCCTGCGCCTGCCACAGCGACACCCGTACCGCCGCCAGCGTGTCACTGAAGCTCGGGCTCGACTTCACGTACCAGGCGCTTTGCCGGGCCTCGAGGCTTCCGTCTCGGTCGAGCGCGTCCGCCGCCAGCGCGACGACCGAGAAGAGCCCGAGCAGGCACGGCGTCGTGCGCGTGATTGCGAGGTCTGACCACTGGCGCTGCGTCTCGACACCGAGATGCCGGCGGACCTCGGCGAGCGTGACCTCTACCGACCACCGGCGGACGTACCACCCGACCACGGTAAGCGGATGCACGTCCACATCGGTACACAAGAAGCCCTTCGGGGCCTCGGTCGAGCCAGGGATGCGGACGAGGACCCACCGTAAGGGAATACCCAGCTTCCCCGCGTGGTACCAGAGTGCGGTCCCGGTGGCGATCTCAACGACTCGCTCGGTTTGGCCGTACCAACGGCTGACCGCCACGCGCATCCACGCCGTCGCTGGATGAGCCGCTCTCACGGTGAGCGTCGGTTGTCGAGCGCCCCGCTTACGAGGTCGGCCGACCTGTCCTGGTCGTCTCGGTGGGGCCGGGTCGTACAGTGCGGCATCGAGGCGGAGCCGGGTCACAACGGTTACTCGGTCTCGCACGGCGGCAAGCAGGTCGATGGCTGCGAAGCCAGAATCGGCCACCACGACGACTCGGCGCTCCGGCAACCACCGTGCGAGTTGGAGCAGGGCCTGACGCGCGCGGTCGGTCGGCTTGGCTGGCCCGCGACCGAGGCGGGCATCGTCGCGTCCGGTGACGCGGAGTGCTGCGGTGATCGTGCGGGTACGCACCGCAAGCAAGGCCCCGGCGGTGAGCACGAGGGCGCGCTCAAAGACGCGCTTGTCGAAGAGCGGGCGGAAGGCTACCATGACGGCAGCGAGGGCGGGTGGTAGCGGCATGTCGGACTCCGTTTGCAGACAGAATCCGGGAGATACGCTGCTGCCCGCCTCGCTACCTCAAAAGGCCAAAGTCGAGCTAAGGCAAGCTGCTCCTGCTCGGAGCCAGGGACCATGACGGTTCCTGACTCCGGGTGCTCGGCTGTCCGCCCCAGTGCCGCACAACGACGAATCCGTGCGAGAAGGGCGCGCAAGGCTACGACGATGTGACGCGGATGACCGATAGGAGCAGGTCGGTGATCGCGACATAGGCTCCACCCCCGACAAGCGCGCGCGCCGCTTCGGCGAAGTCGACCCCGCCGACGCAGTCGAGCACCACGTTGTAGCGGGTGCCGTCGGCAAACACGTTGCCTTGGGTATAGTCGAGCACGCGGTCCGCGCCGAGGCTGCGGACGAGGTCGACGTTGCGGGTGCTACACACGCCCGTGACCTCTGCGCCAAGCACCTTCGCGACCTGGACGGTGCACGTCCCCACGCTCCCGGAGGCCCCGTGGACCATCACGCGGTCGCCCGCCGCAACCCCGACGCGTCGTAGGAAGTGCAGCGCAGTACGCGTCCTGATTGGCATCGCCGCCGCGTTCTCGAACGAAAGCAGACGTACTCAGCGTAGGTCCCGAAGCGCGGCAGCGTGCAGCCGAGCACCGCATCGCCGACGTGGAACGCGGTCACGCCGTCTCCGACAGCCTCGACAACACCCGCGACCTCCGCGCCAAGAATCGGGCGACGCAGCCCGAGCGACAGCCGCGCTGGGAGCAACACGGCACGGGGGACGCCCGCACGCGCGCATCGGCCACGGTGACCGTCGTTGCGACGACGCGGATGAGCACCTCGCCAGCGCGCGACATGGGTTTGGGCACCTCGGCGAAGTGCAGCACGTCAGGCTAGCCGTAGCGCGGGCACACAACAGCGCGCATCGTTGAGGATGATATAGACGAACGCTCAGGCATGGTCGGGCGCGGATGGAGGTCGCGAAGGAGCGTCGGGGCGGTGGCGCGCACGGCGCGAGCGCCAGCGAGAGCACCCCCGTCCCCACGCCCGCGCCGAGCACCCCCGCGCCCGTCGGGAGTGCCTGGAGCGGGCCGTCGGTGATCAGGAGGGCCTGCAACTCGGGCGGCTGCCGGTGGAGCACCTCCTCCACGAGGAAGTCCATCACAAAGCGATGGCTACCGCTGAAGTCGTCCACAAACTGGCTCGGGTCCGACCGGCCCCGCATCGAGTCGCTCGACTAGGCGGGTGCGCGGGATAACGTCCGGCTGCGCCCGCGGAACGAACAGCTTGGTGGCAAGGAGGGGTCCGGCCGTAGACATAGGGCGGCCCTCATGCGAACTCCGCGTCTTCCTCCGCCTGCTGGGCCGCGTCCACGTAGTCGGCGAGCGGCAACTCGAAGTAGAACCGCGTGCCGCGTCCGGTGATGCTCTCGACGTGGATCTGCTCGCCGTGCGCCTGGAGGATCTGCTTGACGATGCTCAAGCCGAGGCCGGTGCCGCCTTCCTTGCGGCTGCGCGCCGTGTCGATGCGGTAGAACCGCTCGAAAATCCGGTCGAGTGACTCTTCCGGGATGCCGCGCCCGGTGTCCACGACCTCGACGCGCACCTTCTCCTTGCGCTGGCGGAGCCGGGCGCGCACGCTGCCCGCCTCGGAGTAGTTGACCGCGTTCTCGATCAGGTTGGTCAGCACTTGGCGGATGCGGGCGCGGTCGGCCCAGACCTCGGCCGCCGGGTTGTCGAACGTGAGGTCGAGGCCCTTTCCTTGGGCTTTCGGCACGACCGTCTCCGACACGTCGGCCACCAACTCCTGCAGGTCGAAGCGCTCCGGGTGGATGAGGTCCTCACGGTACTCCAGCTTGGCGATCTCGATGAGGTCGCTGAAGAGGTTGTTGAGTCGTTCGAGGTTCATCAGGCCCTTGCGGGCATACCGCTGGCGGAGGTCCGGTGGCAGGTCGCTGCTGCCGAGCGCTTCGAGGTAGCCCGAGACTGCGAAGATGGGGTTCTTGACCTCGTGGCTGACGTTGCCGATGAACTCGTTCTGGATCTGCTGCATCCGCTGCAACTCGCCTACCTCGCCGCGGAAGCGCTGCGCCATCGAGTTGAGGCTGCGGGCGAGGTCCTGGATCTCGGCGGCGCGCGTGAGCACGCGGATCTGGCGGTCCGTCTCGCCCGCGTCGATGCGCTGGGCAATCCTGCTGATGTGGCCGAGCGGCCCGACGATCTTCTGCGCGGCGATCCAAGCGGCAATGAGCGCGAGCATGAGCGCGAGCGCCATCCCGATCACGAGGGTAGCCTGCATGCGGCGGACGACCTCGAAGAGTGGGCTCCGCGCCTCGCCGAGCCGGATGAGGAGGCCGCTCTCCGGGCGCCAGAGGGCCACGTAGAGCGTCTGGTCTGCGACCTCGCCGCCTTCGGTCCGGCGCTCATCGAAGCCGACCCGCGACTCGGTCCCGTCTCCGTCGAGCGCGTCCCTGACCTCGGGGCGGCCGAAGAAGCTCGGGTCGTCCACGGGCCCCGCGTCGTTGGCGTTGGCGAGGACGGCGTCGCGGGTGGCGAGGGCCACGTCGAGGTCGTCCTGCACGGCGATGCGGCGCGCCAGGTCCGCCCGGCGCTCGGCCGGGGCTGCCTCGATCTGGACGGCGATGCGTTCGGCCTGCAGCCGCACGGTTTCGCGCGCGGCGTCCCGGACCTGCACGCGCAGCACCAGCAACACGTAGAGGCCGATGCCCACGGCGCTTGCGCCCACGAAGAACGCGAACGTGAGCATCATCCACGTCTGGGTGGACGCGCGCCGCGGCAGCAGCGCCCGGTGGAGCCGCGTCCAGATACGGCGGAGGTTCATGGGCAGTCCTTGGTCCTCAGTCCGTCGTCCTTTGTGGCGCAGGAAGGGCAGCCTGAAGTGGCTGGACCTGCCTAGCTAAGGACAAAGGACGACGGACGCATGGCAAACGCTATGCCTCGGCCGTCTCTTCCTCGACGAAGCGATAGCCGACGCCGCGCACGGTCTGGATGTGCTTGGCGAAGTCGCCGAGCTTCTCGCGGAGGTTCTTGATGTGGGCGTCGACGGTGCGCTCGGTCACCATCATGGCGTCCTTCCAGATCGTCTCCAGGAGCTGCTGGCGCGTGAACGCCTTGCGCGGATGGCGGACGAGGTAGCGCAGTAGTTCGAACTCGGTGAGCGTGAGCCCGAGGTCCTTGCTGTCGAGTGTGGCGCGGTACTCGTCCTCGTAGATCATGAGGCCGCGCACGTTGAGCGTGCGGCTCTCCTCGGAGCCCGCGCGGCGCAGGATGGCGCGCACGTTGGCCAGCACCACGCTCGGGGCGACAGGCTTCACGAGGTAGCCGTCGGCGCCGATCATGAGGCCCTCGACCTGGTCTTTCTCCTCGGCCTTGGCGGTGAGGAAGAGGATCGGAATCGTCTCCGTCTCCACGCGGCTACGGAGCTGGCGGCAGACCTCGAAGCCGCTCATGCCCGGCAGCATCACGTCCAGCACGATCGCGTCGACGTCCTGCTGCGCCTTCTCGATGGCCGCTTCGCCGTCGTAGGCGGTCAGGACGTTGAAGCCTTCCTGGCGAAGAAAGTGACTGACGACCTCGACCACGTCCTCTTCGTCGTCAACGACCAGGAGTGTAATCTCGTCGGGGGTGAAGGTAGCCATGAGAGCAGGGCGGTCAATACGTGGGACAGGTGGGGGGAAGCGCACGTGGCATGCAGCGCCCGTGCGCCTTAACAAAGCTTGCACGGACTCTTCAAGATATGCGTTCCCGGGGATTCCATGACGCACCAAACCCCAGCGCGAGCCGCTACCCGACCACCACACGGGGAACGCGCGCCGTGAGCCCCGTGGTGAGCTCATAGCTGATCGTCCCGATGCGCTCGCCGACTTCGAACGCGGACGGGCCGTCCGGTCCGAAGAACACCGCCTCGTCGCCTACACATACCTCGCGTCCGGAGCCGTCCGGCGCGCCGAGGTCGAGCATCGTGAGGTCCATGCACACGCGCCCGGCGACAGGGTAGCGCCGCCCTCCCACCGTGGCTTCGCCAATGTTCGAGAGGGCGCGCGGGAGGCCGTCGCCATAGCCCGCGGCGAGCGTCGCGATGCGCGTGGGAGCGGCGGCCGTCCAGGTCTGGGCGTACGACACGCTCTCGCCCGCCGCCACTGTCTGGACGTGCACGATCGGCGCCACGAGCCGCATCACAGATTCCAGCCCGAGACGCTCGGCTTCACGCGCGAGGTCCGGCGACGATGGCACGCCGTAGACGAGGCCGCCCACCCGGGCGAGCGCCGTCGTGCCCGCGGGCGCCACGAAGGGCGGCCCGAGGACCGCCGCCCCGCTGTTGGCAACGTGGAAGACCGGCGGCACGGGCACGCCTGCGCGTTCGATCGCGCCGAGGAGGGCGTCGAAGCGGGATGCCTGGGTTGCGGCAAAGGCGGAGGCGGTTTCGTCGGCCGTGGCGAAGTGCGTCATCAGGCCGACGACCTCGACGCGCTCCATGGCGTAGAGCCTCGTCAGTACGGCAGGCACGGTCTCCGGCGGCAGGCCGAGTCGGTGCATCCCGGTGTCGGCCTTGACGTGGACGCGGAGCAGGGACGCGCCGGGGACAGTCCAGGCGAGGACCGCCTCGGCGACGGCCTCAGACGTGATGCACAGGTCGAGGTCGTGCTCCGCGTAGGTGCCGAGATCGTCCGGCGCTCCGAGGACGAGCACGCGGCCCGTCAGTCCCGCCTCGCGCAAGGCGACACCCTCGCCCGTCCGCGCCACCGCGGACCAGGTGACCCCCTCGGCGGCCATCGCCTGCGCGACGGGGACCGCACCGTGCCCGTAGGCGTCGGCCTTGACGATGCCCATGAGGTGCGCCGGCGCGACGTGCGCGGCCAGCCGCCGGACGTTCCGCCGCAGCGCCCCGAGGTCGATGTCAGCACGGACGGAGGAAGGGGGCACAGGAGCAGGCAACCGGGTGTTCTGTAGACCAGGGCGAACGTCTCGCAGGCCTCGGGCGGCCCAAGCTACCGCCGCGCGGCCAAGAGCCCGACACCGGGCACGGTGCGGTAGGCGATGGGCCGCAGCGGCGTCAGCCCGGCCTCGCGCTGCCAGCCTTGCACGGCGTCCGTGGTCCACGCCCCCGAGCGGCTCGTGAACGCGAAGTACAGCTGCGCCAGCGCCGGAAGCGGGTCTGGACGATCAGTACGGAGCACGTCCTGCACGGCGAGCACGCCACCGGGTCGCAGCACCGCCGCGGCGCGCGCCACGAGGTCGCGGCATGCCTCGGCGTCAAAATGGTGGAGGACCTGCGAGACGAAGACGAGGTCGTAGCGCTGCACCTCGGGGTCGAGCGCGGCGAGGTCGGCCGTGCGCAGGTCGGCTGCGGCAAAGCGGAGGCGCCCGTCGAGGTCGTCCGGCACGGTGGCGAGCGCGACGGCGTCCGGGAGGTCGGCCACGGTGACGCGGAGGTCGGAGCGGGCGCGGGCGAACGCCGTCGCATAGGTGCCTGAGGCCCCGCCGAGGTCAAGCGCATGGCGCGGCGTGCCGTCGGGGCGCGGGAGGTAGCGGCGTAGCCCCCGCCAGCACTCGGGAAGGCAGAGCCGGCCGAGGTCATCCATCGCCGCCTGGTAGCGTGCCCAGGCGGCGGCGCTCATCGTCGCGTGGAAGTCGAGCGGCTGGCCCGAGCGCACAAAATCGGTGAGGCCCGCGAGCCACGTCCACTCGTCCCGGCGGAAGGCGAGGCTGTGGACGAGCGGCGTCGGCGAGTTCCTGGTGAGCCAGCGCCGGGCCGCGCGTGTGAGCCGGACTGTGTCGTGGGCTCCAGGCCGACGCCGGAGATAGCGCATTGCCACGAGCACATCGACGAGGGCTGCCGTGGCGGCGGCGTCCGTGCCGAGGTCGGCAGCGAGGTCGGCAGCGAGGTCGTCGGTGGTGCGGAGGCCGTCGGCGAGGGCGTCGAACAGGCCGATCTCACACGCCGTCATGAGCGCCCGCGCCTGCACGAGCGCCGGGTGCGTGAGTAGGAATGGCTCCGGGACATAGCCGAGACGCGCGGCTAGCCAGTCGAGCGGGCGCCGGGCGAGGACACCGATGCGCATGACAGTGGGGGTGAGGGTGCGCGCACAGAGTACGCCACGCGCGGGATGGTTCTCGGTGCGTACCGTAAGACCCTGGGCGCTTGTCATGTCAGTGGCCACCCACTCCTCATCGTCCTTGCGGCTCGTCTCATGTTCGACTTCCTCCTTCTGCAGACCGATCCCTCCTGGCTCGACGGGCTCCGCGACTGGTTCTTCGGGCTCGGCGAGCAGTACGGCGTCAACCCGCTCGTCTTCGGCGCGATCTACGTCGGCGCGATCCCGTTCTTCACGCTCTCGGTGGCGTGGCTCGTGCGCAACGTCCGGCGCGGCAAGTCGCCCGTAGCCCCCGCGCTCGCCGCGACGTTCTTCTTCGTCTCGGCCTACCTCTACCTCATCGTCGCCGGGCAGAATGTGCCCGCGTGGGTCTACGCGGTCGTCGTAGGCCTCGTGGTGGTCGGTGGCTACTCGACCTTCAAGAGCGTGCGCGCCAAGGTCAAGGCCGCGATGGACGAGAAGGAGACCGCCTCCGAGGCAACCCCTGAGAAGACCTCGTTCCGAGCTGTCTGATGTCAATCCCGAGAAGCCGTAGCGTGTCGCTTCAATTTCCCGTTTTCGTCATCCCGGACTTGATTACGGCGTGAACCTGCGGTTTTGGGATCCACGCGATAGACTGTATGGATTTACTGCGTGAAGCTTCGCTTTCCGCTTTCGCGGGGATGACTCTGAAGTGCGTTTGCGCCACCCTATTCCCTGAACGGCGCAGCTCAGACCCTTGACCTGCGACCTCTGACCTACGACACCCCATGGCTTCCTACGACTACGACCTCATTGTTATTGGCGGCGGCGCGGCTGGGCTGACCGCCTCCGGCATCGCGGCCAACCTCGGCGCGAAGACGCTCATGATCGAGCGCCACCGGCTCGGCGGCGACTGCACCTGGACGGGCTGCGTGCCCAGCAAGACGCTCCTCAAGGCCGCCAAGGTCGCCCACGAGATGCGCACCGCGAGCAAGTACGGGCTGGTCGATGTAGAGCCGACGGTGGACCTCAAAAAGGTCATGGCGCACGTCCACCAGATCCGCGAGGACGTCTACGACGAGGCCGACGCGCCGGAGATCTACGAGGACATGGGTATCACCGTCCGCCACGGCGCAGCGCGGTTCACGGACGAGCACACGATCACGATTGAGGGCGGCGAGGGGCCGTCAACTGTCACAGGACGGCTGTTTGTCATCGCGGCAGGCGCGAGCGGCTGGGTACCGCCGGTGCCGGGGCTCGACCCTGGCGATGGGAGTGGGGTCCCCTACGTCACCAATGACACGCTCTTCGAGATGGAGCGGCTCCCCGAGCACCTCGCCATCGTCGGCGGCGGGCCCATCGGGACGGAGATGAGCCAGGCCTTCCGCTGGCTCGGCAGCCGCGTCACCGTCATCGACGGCACCAACCACATCCTCCAGAACGATGACCCCGACCTCGCGGCGATGCTGCAGTCCTATCTGGAAGAGCAGGGCGTCGAGTACGCCTTCGGGGCCAACGCCGACCGCGTGAGTCTGGAGGGCAGCACGATCCGCATCGAGGCGGGCGAGCGCGTCATCGAAGCTGACGCGCTCCTCATGGCAACGGGCCGCCGCGCCAACCTCGACGGGCTGGGCTTGGATGAGGCGGGCGTTGAATACACCCCGCGCGGCATCACCGTGGACGACCACTGCAAGACCAACCAGTCGCACATCTACGCCGTGGGCGACGTGACCGGGCGCTACCAGTTCACGCACATGAGCGAGCACATGGCGAAGGTGGCCGCCACCAACGCCGTGCTCAAGCTGCCGAGCAAGATCGATACGAAGCACGTGCCGTGGGTGACCTACACCGAGCCCGAACTCGCGCACGTGGGCGCGACGCAGAAGCACCTCGACGAGGCCGGCACGAACTACGACGTCTACCGCTTTCCCTACGACCGCGTGGACCGCGCCATCACCGACGGCGAGACGGTCGGCATGATCAAGGTGTTCGCCAAGAGCCTCACCGGCACGATCCTCGGCGCGACCGTCCTCGGGGCGCGTGCTGGCGAGCTGATCTGCGAGTACGCCGTGGCGATGAAGGGGGGCGTGTCCCTGCGCGAGATCGCCGACACGATCCACCCGTACCCGACCTACGGCCTCGGCGCGCGCCGGGCCGCCGACCAGTGGTACGCCCGCAAGCAGTCGAAGACGGTCACGCGCTTCGTGCAGACGCTCTTCGGCTACCGTGGCGAGGTGCAGGACGTGGACCCGGATCGGATCGTGTAGCGGGCGGCTCTGCGCTCAATAGACTTCGAATGTGTTTGACAGCTGCTGCTCAGCGGAAAGTGGGTCGCGCCCAACGGGGTGCTCCTGATCGGTGAGGCTTGCATAGATCTTCCATCGGAGTCGATACATACCCTCGATCTCCACGTCGAACGTGGGCAAAGCATTCTGCCCCGGGAGAAACGCAATCACGCGAAGCGTGTCGGCTCGCTCTCCACCACGAGGAATCACGTGCGGGGGATCCTGGCAGGTCTGAATCACAGCGTCGTAGGCGGCCTTCCATGTCCCGTCCACATACTTTTCCAGGACGGGCGGATGCGGACCGTTGCATCCCATGAGATAGAGGGGTGCGCCCGTGGGATTTTGTGCGACGAACGGTACATCGAACTTGATTCGCTCGTGACCATCTCGAAGGACCTGCGCATTGTAGCGCGTCCTGTCCGTTTCGAGCAGTCCACCCGGCTCGGAGACGAACGGCGAAACGTCCTCGGAGAGCGAGCAAGCAGCAAGGGCAATCGTGAACGACGAGATGAGGAAGAGGCGCGTCATGGACTGAGTCGAGTCGAATGGCTAAGGCAAACGCCGAAGACTGAAGTAAGCGGATCGAGGTGCGGTCTGCAAGGGGACCCGCGTGTCCTTGCGCAGCGTCGTTGTTTATCTCGCTCACTCACTTCACGCTCTATCGCCATGTCTCGTCCCTACGCCGTCGTCCTCTTTGGTGCGACCGGCTTCACCGGCAGCCTCGTCGCTGAGCACCTGGCGAGGCGCGTGCCGCAGGGCGTCGCGTGGGCCATCGCGGGGCGCAACCTCGACAAGCTGCGGCAGGTGCAGCGGCGGCTCGCAGACAGCGGGGTCGACACCGAGCGCATCGGGCTCGTCGTGGCCGACAGCAGCGATCCGGCGGCGCTGCGCGAGATGGCGCAGCAGGCGCGCGTCGTGGCGTCCACGGTCGGGCCGTTCGCCGAGGTCGGCGAGCCGCTCGTGCAGGCGTGCGTCCTGGCGGGCACCGACTACTGCGACATCACGGGCGAGCCCAACTTCTGGAAGCGCGCCATCGGGCACTACCACCGCCCGGCCCACGAGCAGGGCCTCAAGATTGTCCCGTGCTGCGGCTTCGACAGCGTACCCGCCGACCTCGGGGCGCACTTCGCCGTGCGCCAGCTTCCCACCGCGGGCGGCCCGATATCCGTGGACGGCTTCGTGACGATCAAGGGCAAGTTCTCCGGCGGGACGTGGGCGAGCGCGCTCCGCGCCATGGCCGAGGGCACGACCAGGGTGCCTGGCGGGCGCGATGCCGCCAACGTCGGCGCCGTCCGCCCGCTCTCGGCGACGAGGAACGCGACCCGCTCCGCGCCCTTCCGCGCCGAGGCGATGGACCGGTGGGCCTACCCGCTCCCGGTCATCGACCCGATGGTGGTGCGGCGCTCCGCGCAGTTCGTCGAGCACTACGGCGACGGGTTCGCTTATGCTCACTACGGCACGGCGCGCTCGCCGCTACAGGTCGGCGGGCTGATGGCCGGAGCCGCCGGAGCGTTCGCGCTGGCTCAACTCGGCCCGACGCGGCACTGGCTGATGTCGCTCAACCCGCAGGGCACGGGGCCCGACGCCGAGACGCGCGCCAACGCCTTCTTCCGCCTCACCTTCGTCGCCCGCCGCACGGGCGTCGATGGCACGCTGCACACGGTCCGGACGAAAGTCGAGGGTGGCGATCCGGGCTACACCGAGACATCGAAGATGCTCGGCGAGGCGGCCCTCGCGCTGGCCCTCGACCGCGACGCACTTCCTGACACCGCCGGGCTCCTCACGCCTGCCTCGGCGCTCGGCACGCCCTATCGCGAGCGGCTCCAGGCCGTCGGCCTGCGCTTTGAGCGGCTCGACGAGTAGCGGCTCCCGCGCGGCGATCCTAGGTGTTAGAAACGCAGAAGGCCGACCTCCCGTCGGGGAAGTCGGCCCTCTGATGTACTCCGTACGGGATTCGAACCCGTGTTACCGCCGTGAAAGGGCGGCGTCCTAAACCACTAGACGAACGGAGCAGGAACAGACGCCGAGGGCGCAAAGGGGGGACACCGGTGGGACTTGAACCCACGGCCTCCAGGGCCACAACCTGGCGCTCTAACCACCTGAGCTACGGCATCCGTATGTCAATGCTGACCTCACATACGTATGCAGCGGCCAGAGTTGACAAACATAGGGACATTCAGGCCCGCTCTCCAAATGGAGAACCCGTGAGGCCATGCCCATACGCGGGGCACCTACCGGATCACAGCGATCTTGCCGAAGCCCGTGCCCTCGTCGCCGAGGCCTGATGCGGCAACGAGGTAGACCCCGGAGGGCACAGCCTGCCCGTCGGCGTCGCGCCCGTCCCAGCGGACCGCCCCGCCACGGGTGTCGAGCGCGCGCACGAGCCGCCCATCGACGGTGAGGATGCGCACCCGCGTCTCGGCGACGAGCCCGCTGATGAGCACTCCGTCGGCATGCTGCGCGGGGCGATAGGGGTTGGGGGCCACGTCCAGGTCCCGGACGGTCGGGGCGGCCGCGAGCGCCTCGCCGCGGTAGCTGAGCACACCGCGGTCGGTCGCGAAGTAAACCGTGCCCGTCCGGGCGTCCACGTCCACCGCGATCACGTTGTCCGAGAACAGCGGCGAATCGGCCTCCGTGAAGCGCAACAGCACGTTCTCCCCGTCGCTGTCGATGAGCCACGCGCCGCTCGACGAGGCCAGCCACTTGTTGTTGGCCGGGTCCACGGCGATGTCGTTGATGAGGAGGTCGCGCAGGAAGAACGAGGTGCCGTCCTCGGTGCGCGCCCACTGGGGCTCGATCAGGCTGAGGTCGCCGCTGAAGGCCGAGCCTGGCGAGAAGATGGTGGCGAGGCCGCGACGCGTTCCCACCCAGATGCGCCCGTCGAGGTCTTCGGCAAGGGCCTCCACCTGGCCGTTGGGGAGTCCGATGCCGTTGGCGCCGCCCGGGCGCAGGAACGGCGCGCTGCCCTGCGGCAAGCTGGATCCTGGGGCATAGACGAAGATGCCCGACTCCGCCGTGAACACCCACTTCTGGTCAAACCGGTCGATGAGCACGCCTTCCACGATGTCGCGGGAGAGGACGTTCGACGGGAAGGGGAGGCCGGTCCACGCGCCTACGTCGTCACGGACGTGGAGCGGCTGCGACGAGGCCTGGTTGACCGCCCAGATCTGGCCGTCGCCGTCGAACGCGGCGTCTACCACCGGTACGAAGTCCGGGTTGGACAGGCCCGACAGGATCGACGAGTTCTCGGTGTCGAAGACGGTGACGGCGCCCTCGGGGTCGATGCGGACGAGTCCGTCGCTGGAGGACCCGCCCCAGAAGCCGCCGTCGCGGTCGGCGAGGGCGCTGAGCATGCTGCTCGTGGGCAGGCCCTCGGCTTCTGTGAAGACGCGCCACGTCCCATTGCCATCGCGCCGCGCGACCGTCGTTCGGTTGATCGTGCGGCGGGTGGCGAGCCATACCTCCCCATCGCGTCCCGCGTCGATGTCGTCGATCTGGTTCGAGCGTGGGCCGTCGGGCACCACGATCTGGTCCGGCATGATGTCGCCCGACGCGGTCTCCAGAGGCGGAAGGCGCAGTAGGCCATCTCGGAGGTCGCCTACCCAGATCTCGCTGTCCGCACCGAGGGCGAGGGTCGCCACCACATCCGCGAAGTCGTCAGTGGGGCCTCGAACGAAGAGGCGCTGGCTGGCCTGGCCCGGCTCGAACACCACCACCGAGAACGGGTCGACGCCGAGGAGCCGGGGGCCATCGGCGATGAGCGCTGTCACGGGCGAGCCCGTCAGGAAGAGCCGGGCCCAGGTGCCGTCCGTCCGTCGCTGTAGCACGTCTTGCGAGGTGCCTGCCATGACGTCGCCCTGGAAGACCGCCAAGGCCTCAGCGTCGCCGGGGCCGTTGGCTTCGAGTGTCCAGGCGCCCGGCTCCAGCAGGTTGGCCGACTGCGCCGCGCGCACGACGCCGCCCGCCGTCGCAGCCCAGAGGCCAGGCGTCCCGTCGGGCAGCGGGGCTTCGAGCACGTCGCGCACGACGACGCCGGCTTCGAGGGGCCCCAGCCTGACGTAGCTGTCGCGCACCTCCAGCCGGTCGGTGTCGAACACCACGATGCCGAATCCGGTGGCCGCGTAGACCACGCCCGCGCCCACGCGCAAGCGCTCGACCTGCCGCGCGCTAAACTGGTCGGTGCGCCGGATGTCGAAGAACGACTCCACGAGTCCGGTGGCTGGGTCGAGTCGGTCGAGGGCGCCGTCGCTGTAACCGATCCACAGCACCGAGGTCCCCGCGTCGTAGGCGATCGCCGTTGGGCTGATCGAAGCGAGGCCCTCGACGGTGGTGTAGCGCTCGATCTCGCCCGAGGCCGGGGTGTAGCCGAAGACGCCGCCGGAGGTGGCGGCCCACACGGTGGTCGGCGAGGCGGCGAGAGCCCGCACCTCGTTGAAGGCGGTCAAGGCCTGCCAGCGGCCTGCCGGAGCTGCACCCTCAGGCGTGTCTTGGGCCCAGGCGGGCAGCGCCAGCCCGAGGAGCAGCACAAATAGCGCAAAGCGTCGCATACGTTCAGAATCGATCAGCGGGGAGGCCTCCGAGGAGGCGAGGGCGAGCGAAAGAAACGTAGCGGACGGTCGAGGGGCGCGCAGAGCTGGTGTGTGAGGAGACGCTGTCGGGACGAAACCGGGCCGCAAGGTACAACACCGACCTGCCTGGCGCGAGCGACTGGAACGTGCCCTAGTCGGCCAATGCGGTCGGCCTAGGAGTCTAGTGGAAAGGCGCTATCCGATCTGCCGGAGGAGGTTGACCATCTCGATGGCCCCGGCGGCCGCCTCGGCGCCCTTGTTGCCCGCCTTCGTGCCCGCGCGTTCCCAGGCCTGCTCCAGGTTCTCGACGGTGATGACGCCGAAGAGCACGGGCACGCCCGTCGTCAGCGACGCCTGGGCAATGCCGCTGGCAACGCCGCCGGCCACGTAGTCGTAGTGCGAGGTCGCGCCGCGGATCACGGCGCCGACGCAGATCACGGCGTCGTAGTCGCCCGTGGCAGCGAGCCGCTGCGCGACGAGCGGCACCTCGAAGGCGCCGGGGCACCAGGCTACCGTCACGTCGTCGGCGTCCGCGCCGTGGCGGCGCAGCGCGTCGAGCGCGCCGTCGAGCAGGCGCTGCGTGATCGTTTCGTTGAAGCGGCTCGCCACGATGGCGAAGCGGGCATCGGTGGCGACGAGCGCGCCTTCGAGCATGGGCATGACAGACGGGGGAACCAGTAGATGGGACCCACAAAGTCCCTCCGGGCTCGCTGCCGCGTCAAGCCAAGATGGAAGAAAGACGCAGCCCCGAGCGCGCGAGCGCGCCCACGCTCAGTGCGCGCCGAGGAGGAGCAGCTCGCTGAGCGCGGTGTCCTCGTAGCGCGACCCTGGACACACGCTTCGCACTACGAGGTCGATCCGGTCGCCGCGGCGCACCTCGACGCCGTCCCACATCGCCTCCTGGAGCATCGCGGTGTCGCTGAGCGCGACGACCGTGACCTGGCGTCCGTTGACGCGCCCCTCCAGGTGCCGCACGCGGCCGTTGGCCGCCCACGTCTGCGCCGACTTGGCGTGGCCCGTGACCGCGCGCAGGTGGGGAGGGCGCAGCGCATAGCAGCAGAGGGCAGAGCGGGGGGAGTTGCCTGCAAGGCGCGAACCCGAACCGTCTCAGGTCACCGCTTCGACGGCCGCTGCTTCACGTCGCTCGGCACGCCCGGCGACACGCACGGGTGCCCGTCGAGGAAGAAGCGGTAGGGCAGGTCGATGCCGCGCGTGAGTCCGATGCGGCTCGACGTGGCAACGGCGTCGTCGTCGACCGGCGTGCCCGCCTCGAAGCAGAGCGGCGGGCGCGTGAGGTCGGTGCCGTGAAACGCCGCGTCGTCCACGCCGAGCGCCTGCGTGAGCTTGCCTGGCCCGTTGGCGAGGTCGCGCGTGCGGCGCACCGAGGCGGGTCGGTTGGCACGCATCGCCGCGAGGCCGTCGGCCGGTTCGAGGGCGCGGACGAGCACGGCTCCGGCGGTGCCTTCTGGCTCGGTGACCACGTTCAGGAGCCAGTTGGTGTAGTAGATCCGGTAGACATAGGCCGTCCCCGGCGGTGCGAAGAGGTCCGCGGCACGTCCCTGTGGCAGCACGACGCCGTCGGGACCGAACGTGGCCTTCCAGCCGTGCATCGCTGGGTCGTCGCGGAGGTACGCCTCGGTCTCCACGATGCGCCCGGCGATGCGCGTTCCGTCGGCGTGCGTGTGGACGAGCAGCCGCCCGAGCAGATCGCGTGCGACGACGAGTGCCGGGCGCGCGAAGAACGCGGGGGCGAGGGAGGGGCCAGGAGCGGGGGCGAACAGCGACGACATGGGCGGGGGCGGGTTTTCTGGTGCGGCGAGGTAACCCCACGGCGGTGCGCTCGTAGAGCACTCCCGTCCGTCGGCTCCGCGCCGGTTTCGTTTGACGCCACCCTGCCTGCCATGCTCCCGCGCCTCCTCGCTCCCCTGCTCCTGCTGCTCGTCGCTTTCCCCGCGACCGCCCAGAACGGCACCGTCTACCTCGACGAAACCTTCGACGCGAGCGCCATCGACGACCTCTTTGTTGACCTCTCCGCCGAGGACGTGATCGTGGAGGCCCTCGACGGGAGCGGCGAGGCGCGCGTGACGATCACCGGGCGCGGACGCGACGCCGACGAGGTCTTCGAGCGCAAGCGCTACAGCGCGGCCATGCAGGGCGACCGCCTAGTCGTGCGCAGCGACCCCGAGCGCCGGATGTTCAACTGGGGCAACTGGAACGCGAGCTTCACCGTCGTCGTCCGCGTGCCTGTCGACATCGACGCCACGGTCGACGTCTCCTCCGGCGACGTGCGCATCGACGAACTCTCCGGCGACCGCCTCGTCGTCGACCTCTCCTCGGGCGACGTGACGCTCGGCAGCATCACCGCCGACGAGATCGTGGTCGACTCCTCGTCCGGCGACCTCGACGCGGACCGCCTCGAAGCGGACGAGATCACCCTCGACTGCTCCTCGGGCGACTATACCATCCGCACGGCCATCGCGCGCTGGCTCAGCTTCGACGCCTCGTCGGGTGACCTCGAAATCCGCGACGGCGACATCGCCGAGTTCATCGGCGACACGTCCTCGGGCGACCTCGAAGTGGGCGGCATCCTCGGCAGCGCGAGCGTGGACCTGTCGTCCGGCTCGGCCGACCTCGGCATCGTGAAGGGGCGGCTCAACGGCAGCGCGTCGTCCGGCGACATCCGCGCCCGGCTCGACCTCAGCAGCGAGGCCGTCGTGGAGACGTCGAGCGGCTCGATTACGCTGGCTGCCCCCGCGGGCATGAACGCCGACGTACGCCTCGAAGGCGGCTCGATCCGCCTGGCGGAGGGCTTCGCGTTCAGCGGCGAGATCGAGCGCGACGAAGCGCGCGGGCGGCTCGGCAGCGGCGGCAACCGGCTCGTGGCATCGTCGAGCAGCGGCCGGGTGACGCTCCGCGCAGAGTAAGCGTCGCGACTCCGTGATGTGTGAGCGTGTGAAGGTGCGGACGTTCTGCTCGTCTGCACCTTCATGCGTTTACCCCTGTACGCCTTTGTGCCTTCACGTATGGAGCGCGGCGCGCAGGGCATCTGGCTCGTTAACGGGGGCCTGGCAGGCGAAGGCCTCGCACACGTAGGCGGCGGCGCGTTCGTTCACCGGCGTCATCGCCTCGGCGTAGGGTGCGAGCGCCGCGACAGCCGCCGCATCGTCCGTGGGACGTAGCACCGTGACCGTGTTCGGCGCGAACGCCTGCGCTGCGGCGCGCACCAAGGCCTGCGTGTCGGCCGCATCGGGGTCCCCGGCGATCACGACTTCGTGTGCATCGCCGAGGAGCCAATCGAGGGCGCTCATCAGGAACGTGTGGGCGACGGGGGCCTGGGCGACGTCGGCGTGCGCCTGCGCGACGCGGGCGGCCGCGGCTTCGAGGTCGGTGTGCCCTGTGAGGCGGGCGAGGCGGAGACCGTTGAGCATCGCGACGCTGTTGCCCGAGGGCGCGGCACCGTCGTAGAACTCCTTGACGCGCGTGATGAGGTGCTCGCTGCCCGCCGCCGTGAAGAAGTAGCCGCCGTGCTCGGCGTCCCCGAACCGCGCCTCCATCTCGGCGTGGAGGTCGAGCGCGGCGCGGAGCCAGCTCGGGTCGAACGTCGCCTGGTAGAGGTCGGTGAGGCCGAAGACGAGGAAGGCGTAGTCGTCGAGGTGCGCGGCGATGCCCGCGTCGGGCGGGGCGGTGGTGCCGTCAGGCAGCGCAATGGCGTCGTGCCAGCGGTGCAGGAGCCCCTCAGCGGTACGAAGCTCAGCGAGCACGAAGGCAGCGGCGCGGGCGGCGGCCTCGGCATAGGCAGGGCGGTCGAAGGCGCGGGCGGCGCGGGCGAGCGCGGCGATCATGAGCCCGTTCCAGTCGGTGAGCACCTTCTCATCGCGCAGCGGGCGCTTGCGCGTCGCGTTCCGGTGCGCGAGGAGCGTCGCCCGGATCGCGGCGAGGCGCGCGGCGATGTCGGCCTCCGTTGTCTCGAAGTCGGTGGCGAGCGTGTCGAGGGCGCGGGCGGTGTGGAGCACGTTGGCGCCGGTCTTCCGCTGCGTGGCCTCGTCCTCGAAGTTGCCGTCGGGCTCCGTCCCGAAGGCGACCTTCGCGAGGGCGGCCTCGTCGCCCAGCAGCGCGTCGAGTTCAGGGTCGGTCCAGACGTAGAACGCGCCCTCCTCCATGTGGCCGTCGGGGTGCTCGGAGTCGGCGTCCTCGGCGGAGAAGAACGCGCCGCGCGGGTGCGTGAGGTCGCGCAGCACATAGGTGAAGACCGACTCGGCGGTCTCGCGTAACAGCGCGTCGCCCCCGTCCGGCCCGCCCGTCGCTTGCCAGGCCTCGGTGTAGGCCATCGCCAGGAGCGCCTGGTCGTAGAGCATCTTCTCGAAGTGCGGGAGCAGCCAGCGGCGGTCGGTGGAGTAGCGGTGGAAGCCGCCGCCGAGGAGGTCGTGGATCCCGCCGTGGCGCATCGCGCGGAGCGTGTGGGTGACACGCTGGAGGGCGTCGGCATCGCCTGTTCGCGTCCAGTGCCGGAGCAAGAACAGCAGGTGGTGCGGCGTCGGGAACTTGGGGGCCGCGCCGAAGCCGCCGAACGCGGGGTCGAAGCGCTGGGCGAGCTGCTGGGCGGTGCGGTCGAGCACGCTCACGTCGAGCCGGGTGTCGGTGGCCTCGGTCTGGAGGGCGGCGCGCACCTGCGCGGTGATCTCGGCGGCGGCGTTGCGCGCTCGCTCGGGGGCCTGCTGCCAGAGCGCCTGTACGCGCGGCACCCAGTCCAGGAGGCCGAGGCGCTGTCCGCGCGTGTGCTTCGGGATGTAGGTCGCGGCGAAGAACGGCTGGCGCTCGGGCGTGAGCAGGAGCGTGAGCGGCCAGCCGCCGTGGCCCGTCATCGCCTGGCAGACGGCCATGTAGACCTGGTCCACGTCGGGCCGCTCCTCGCGGTCCACCTTCACGCACACGAACGCATCGTTGAGCAGCGCGGCGACCTCGGCGTCCTCGAACGACTCGTGGGCCATCACGTGGCACCAGTGGCACGTTGCGTAGCCGATGGAGAGGAAGACGGGCTTGCGCTGCCGGTGCGCGAGCGCGAAGGCGTCGTCGCCCCACGGGTGCCAGTCCACGGGGTTGTCGGCGTGCTGGCGGAGGTAGGGGCTGGACGCGGTGGCGAGACGGTTGGGCACGAGCGGGGCACGGCGTACGAAAGGGAGAATGCCGCATCAACCGTCACGCGGTCTCCGGGGTTCATATGACTCGATGAGCAAGGGGACGACGACGCGGGCGCGCTCGAGGGAACGGCCGGGTGTACGCAGGACACCTTTGTGACCATCGCGGGTCTGGAAGGGAGCACACTACGGGTGCGGGTGCGCGCTCGCATCGGAGGCACCGACCGCGCCTACACCTGGGACGACGTGGCGCTGCGTCACGTCGTCACTGGGGCGGCCACGACGCGCGGCGTGGTGGCGCGCGCCGGCTTCTTCGCCACGAT
>JBCBNX010000010.1:119989-140883 GCA_039821555.1 Bacteroidota bacterium | reverse complement strand
GGCATCGAAAGTTTTTCCACGAGTGCCGGGTTGGATATAGACGACTTGCCTCAATCGCACCTCAGAGGCATCGAAAGCTGCATCTCGGCAAACTGTGCCTGGAGCGGAGCAAGCGCCTCAATCGCACCTCAGAGGCATCGAAAGATGTTTGCGCCGTACGCGCTGCTTGAATCGGACCTGCCTCAATCGCACCTCAGAGGCATCGAAAGGCGTCCCCACGCTCTCCGATTAGCTATCGGTGCGTGGCCTCAATCGCACCTCAGAGGCATCGAAAGCCGCCCTGAGAGCCGAGTGTCAACGCCTCGGCATCAGCCTCAATCGCACCTCAGAGGCATCGAAAGGCGATGGTCGTGAGTTCGCCGACGGGAAGCCCGCCAAGCCTCAATCGCACCTCAGAGGCATCGAAAGCCGTCCATCATGGCTTGGCGGTGCGGCACGTCGGGCGGGCCTCAATCGCACCTCAGAGGCATCGAAAGGAAAGTGCCGCGTTGAAAAGCGCCTTCGTGGCGTACGGCCTCAATCGCACCTCAGAGGCATCGAAAGTCTTTTTCCGGGTGCCAGCGAGGCGCGCAAGGATGGCCTCAATCGCACCTCAGAGGCATCGAAAGGGGGCAGCCCGCTTGCGGGGCGGGGTCCTCTCGGCGGCCTCAATCGCACCTCAGAGGCATCGAAAGCAGTGTCAACGCCTCGGCATCACGCACGGAGAGCTTGGCCTCAATCGCACCTCAGAGGCATCGAAAGATGCTCGTGAGAAACGAGGTCACAGCGGAGCGCTGAGCCTCAATCGCACCTCAGAGGCATCGAAAGTCGTAGGACTCAGAGCGCGGCACGTGGAAGCGGGGCAGCCTCAATCGCACCTCAGAGGCATCGAAAGGACACCGGCAATGGGCAGTTTCGCGGGAAGACGTTCAGCCTCAATCGCACCTCAGAGGCATCGAAAGCCCGTGCCCTCGACGCCGTAGCGGGCGGCTACACCGGCCTCAATCGCACCTCAGAGGCATCGAAAGGCGTGGCACGCTCGGCGTCGGCCCCAGCCGCCTCAGGCCTCAATCGCACCTCAGAGGCATCGAAAGTACACGCCCGAAGCGGCTCCCATCCCTGGCGACGTTGCCTCAATCGCACCTCAGAGGCATCGAAAGTAGTCATAGCCGCTGGACTCAGTGCAGCCAAGCAGGGCCTCAATCGCACCTCAGAGGCATCGAAAGGAAATCGAACTCGGTCGCCGCGCGTATAGGCGCGACGCCTCAATCGCACCTCAGAGGCATCGAAAGAAGAAGCGAGGAAGGGGCGCTGCGAAGCGTGCCTGGAAGCCTCAATCGCACCTCAGAGGCATCGAAAGACGATGCCCGGCACGCTACCGAGGTGCACCAGCATCGCCTCAATCGCACCTCAGAGGCATCGAAAGTGCGGACGCCACGGCCGCTGCTGCCTTGGCGCGTGGCCTCAATCGCACCTCAGAGGCATCGAAAGTGGGGTCCGGCACCATCGCCCGCGATGCGTTTGCCAGCCTCAATCGCACCTCAGAGGCATCGAAAGAACGCCATCACGGCGGCCATCGCCGAGGGCGCGCTCGCCTCAATCGCACCTCAGAGGCATCGAAAGAACATCATCATCTTCGACAGCATCGCCGCCGAAGGCGGCCTCAATCGCACCTCAGAGGCATCGAAAGAGGCGTTGTCGCCCGCAGCCTTGGCGAAGTTGTAGAGCCTCAATCGCACCTCAGAGGCATCGAAAGTCCATGACGGGGAGCCACATCCGATGCGTCACGCCCCGCCTCAATCGCACCTCAGAGGCATCGAAAGTTCACGACGTTCCTGTGGGACTTCACGGTGCCACTAGCCTCAATCGCACCTCAGAGGCATCGAAAGTCGACGAGGATTCTCTTCCTCCGTGGCACGAAGCGAGCCTCAATCGCACCTCAGAGGCATCGAAAGTAGTCGTCGTGTGGCACGCGCCAGATCGTGACGGGGCGCCTCAATCGCACCTCAGAGGCATCGAAAGCGCGTCGTACAGGTGGTGCTGGCGACGGCGTGGCGCTGCCTCAATCGCACCTCAGAGACATCGAAAGGTATCACGGACGGGGACCTTGGCTACGGCGGAGAAAAGCCTCAATCGCACCTCAGAGGCATCGAAAGATGTCGAAGATGCCGAGGTAGCGGTTCACGATGCGGAGCCTCAATCGCACCTCAGAGGCATCGAAAGGATGTTTTCAGGCTGGTCAGTGCGGAGCGGGGCCGGGCCTCAATCGCACCTCAGAGGCATCGAAAGTAGCGCAAGCGCACCGCCGCGTCTTGACTGCCGTGGGCCTCAATCGCACCTCAGAGGCATCGAAAGTTTCATGGCGCGGAAGGCCGGGCCTAGCCAGTCAAGCCTCAATCGCACCTCAGAGGCATCGAAAGCATCCATGCACGCGCTCGCCGCCAGCGAGGCGCGGCAGCCTCAATCGCACCTCAGAGGCATCGAAAGCAGGCCGCCGTCTGCTTGGCATCGCGCTCGAAACCCAGCCTCAATCGCACCTCAGAGGCATCGAAAGTGCCAGTCGGGCAAGTGGTCAGCGATGCGCTCGTATCGCCTCAATCGCACCTCAGAGGCATCGAAAGGCGTACCGGGACACGATCCGTAGCGCACTCGGCACGGCCTCAATCGCACCTCAGAGGCATCGAAAGGAGCGACTCAACGACCTCGCCCCGGTCATCGCCGCGGCCTCAATCGCACCTCAGAGGCATCGAAAGCAGGACCCCGGCGCGGCGGGCAAGGAGTCCGCCGCCAGCCTCAATCGCACCTCAGAGGCATCGAAAGTAGGCACGCCAGGGATGCCGCCTGCTTTCGCGGCTTGCCTCAATCGCACCTCAGAGGCATCGAAAGCTTTGCGTGCTTCGAGGTGTACGGCTGGCAGCCCGGCCTCAATCGCACCTCAGAGGCATCGAAAGCATGAACAGCCTAGTTCTCTCCATCGACCCCGGCTCGCCTCAATCGCACCTCAGAGGCATCGAAAGCTGCCACTGTGCATCCTGCCTCGGACGCACGGCGAGGGCCTCAATCGCACCTCAGAGGCATCGAAAGACGACGCCCGCAGGTCGAACGTCCCGCCGCCGCCGGGCCTCAATCGCACCTCAGAGGCATCGAAAGCAGACGTAGCCGAGTTCGCGCCCTTCGTGGACCCGAGCCTCAATCGCACCTCAGAGGCATCGAAAGTATCACGGACGCCGACCACACCGGCGCGGCGGACGCGCCTCAATCGCACCTCAGAGGCATCGAAAGGAGGGCGTCCGTCCACAGCGACAGCAGGGAGCCCCAGGCCTCAATCGCACCTCAGAGGCATCGAAAGGCGTCATCCCTTATCGCAAGCGCGCCCGCTCTTCGTGCCTCAATCGCACCTCAGAGGCATCGAAAGAGGAGCGCGGTGCGCCCGCCTACCGCCTCACGCGCAAGCCTCAATCGCACCTCAGAGGCATCGAAAGCGCGCTGAAACTGCGTGATCGGGTTGCCGAGGCTGTGCCTCAATCGCACCTCAGAGGCATCGAAAGGTCGTCTGTGTGGACGTGATCGAGCGCGGGTACGAAGGCCTCAATCGCACCTCAGAGGCATCGAAAGTCCATCCACTCTTCGGTGTTTTCGGGCAGACACGTCAGGCCTCAATCGCACCTCAGAGGCATCGAAAGTTGACCCCGCGCCTATCGTGTTCAACGTCACGCAGGGGCCTCAATCGCACCTCAGAGGCATCGAAAGTGCCCGCAGGCGAGACGGCGCAGGTCAACGCCGCGAAGCCTCAATCGCACCTCAGAGGCATCGAAAGCAGGTTCGCCCGGTCCAAGTCCGTGAGCGTGATCCCGCCTCAATCGCACCTCAGAGGCATCGAAAGATTTACGACGGCGTGCTTGGCGCAGGGCAGGCCGGAGGCCTCAATCGCACCTCAGAGGCATCGAAAGTCTGCCAGGCCTGCGGGAAGCGCATCCTCTGGGTGGCCTCAATCGCACCTCAGAGGCATCGAAAGGGGGCAGCTGTCAAGGCTGTTGACGCTTGCGTAGCGGGCCTCAATCGCACCTCAGAGGCATCGAAAGATGAAGATGGTGCAGCAGGTGTACGGGCACTCGTCGAGCCTCAATCGCACCTCAGAGGCATCGAAAGGGATGAGGAGCAGCGTGGCGGCTTGCATGACGATCGAGCCTCAATCGCACCTCAGAGGCATCGAACGGGGGCGTAGGACATGTGCGTGCCGGTTCGGGTCCCAGCGCGAGCGGCCAGGCGTGGCCGTATCCCCACGATCGTCGTGCCATCTTGCTCGCCCTTCAGCCCCTGCACCGACCGCCAGCATGGCCATGTTCCGCACCGTCCAACCTGTCGTCTGGGCCTTCGACTGTGAGTGGGTGCCCGACGCCGAGGCTGGCCGCCGCTTGCTCGGTCTTCCTCCCGATTGCCCAGAGTGCGACGTGTTCGCTGCCCTGTGGGCCGATGCTGGAGCGACGGAAGCCGATCCACGCCCCTTCCTCAAGACGTACGCGAGCCGCCTGGTCTCCGTCGCCGTGGTAGAGCGGCGTGAGCAGCAGCACGGGCAGGTTGCGCTCTGTCTCCGCTCGATGACAGCGGGGACGACACGCACGGAGGCCGACGTGCTCCGTGCCTTCTTCGGAGGGCTTGCAAAGCGGCAGCCGCAGTTGGTCGGGTTCAACTCACGCGGATCCGACCTTCCTATTCTCGTGCAACGCGGAGTCGTGCTCGGCGTGCCCGCCCCGGGCCTCTGCGCTTGCCCAGCGCGTCCGTGGGACGGCCCCGATTACTTCTGGGGACGCTCCGAGTGGCACCTCGACCTCATGGCGGTTCTTGGCGGGCGCGGGGCCGCCTGCCCCTCGCTCAAGGCGCTAGCCCTGCTCTCGGGCCTACCAGCGAAGGCCAACCTCGACGGCGGCCGCGTTGCCGACACCTGGCTGGCGGGTGACTACGAGTCCATCAGGATGTGCAACGAGACCGATGCCGTGACGATGTACTTGCTGTGGCTCCGGGCGGCCTTTTTTGCGGGGCACTTCGACGCAGAGGCGTACGCCAGGGAGGAAGCGCGGGTCGAGGTGCTACTGGAGCGGCAGGCCGAGGCGGGCGCGGTCCATCTCGCAGACTTCCTGGATCGTTGGCGCGTCCTTGACCCCGTCGGAAAAGCAACACCAACCGTTGCCGAAGCCGATGCGTCCCAGCCGCCCGCCGTCCTATGTCGAGCCCTGCCGGACCCGTCACCGTCGAGTACCCCGCATGCGGAAAGCTGTAGGAGGACGGGTGGCGTCCGTCGGTCAACCTCGCCCTCGACGGCTTCGACCAAGCCTACGTAGAGGCCTGTGCCGCGGCGAGGTGCCCAACCTGCGGGCGCACCGTCCAGTTCGCGGTGTTGGTTGCCGAGGACCGCGTACTCAGGGCACCGTAAGCGGGCGTTGGGGAACCGCCGAGCCGGAAGGGCCGAAATGCGAGACGCCGCCCCCCTGGATAGGAGGCGGCGTCCTCTAAGGCGTGCCCGGGAGGATTCGAACCCCCGACCTTCTGATCCGTAGTCAGACGCTCTATCCAGCTGAGCTACGGGCACGTCGCGGCGCACGGCGATGCGTGCGACACAGGACGACAAATATAGAACGCGGCGGTCAGGCTCCCCAAGTGAAGACTCGGCAGAGCAGCTAGGCGGCCTGGATGGCTCGCTCCGGATCGAGGTGCCAGAAGTGATGCACAGGGCCATGGCCGTGGCCCAGAGGCAGCGCCTGGCGGATCGCCTGGGTGAGGTAGGCCTTCGCGCGCCCCACCGCCGTCGCGAGATCAAACCCTCGCGCCAGGCCTGCGGCAATAGCGCTCGCATAGGTGCAGCCCGTGCCGTGCGTGTTCGGCGTGTCGATGCGCGGGCTCCGGAAAAAGGCGAACGTAGTCCCGTCGTACAGCACATCCACGGCGTCTGCCTCCCCGTCGAGGTGGCCGCCTTTCACGAGCACGGCCCGGGCCCCCATCGCGTGGATGGCAGCCGCGGCCGCCTGGGCCTCGTCGAGCGTGCGGATCGTCTGTCCCGTGAGTGCCTCGGCTTCGTGGACGTTGGGCGTGGCGAGCCGCGCCAAGGGCAGCATCCGCGCCTTGACGGCCTCGACGGCGTCCGGCTTCAGCAGCGCAAACCCGCTCTTCGAGATCATCACCGGATCGACCACGACTGGCCCCAACCCATGCCGCTCGATCCCATCCGCCACGGCGTCGATGAGCACGCGGGAGGAGAGCATCCCGGTCTTGACGGCGTGGACCTGGAAGTCGCCCGCCACGGCGTCGATCTGTGCCTGGACGAGGTCGGCCGGGAGGTCGAGCGCGGCGGTGACGGCCTGCGAGTTTTGCGCGGTGATGGCCGTGACGACGCTCATGCCGAAAGCGCCGTGCGCGTGCATCGCCTTGAGGTCGGCCTGGAGGCCCGCGCCGCCGCCGGAGTCGCTGCCGGCGATGGTGAGGGCGACGGGGTGCGTCGAGGCGTGGGGGACAGACACGGGCGTGTGGGGTGAGGTCAGGCGACGAGGGAGGCGTAGGCGTGGGCTGCCGCGGCCGGGTCGGCGGCGTGCAGGATGCCCGACAGGACCACGACGCCGTGCGCCCCGGCGTCGAGGCAGGCGGGCACGGTGGCGGGCGTGACGCCTCCGAGCGCGACGACGGGCACGGCGACCGCCTCGCAGACGGTACGGAGCGCGTCGAGCCCTGCGCCCGGATGGCCGGGCTTGCTGGCCGTGGGGAAGATCGGACTGAAGAAGACGTAGGCGGCCCCGTCGGCCTGCGCCTGCTGGGCCTCGTCGAGACTGTGCGCGGAGTAGCCGACCGTGGCGTCCGGTAGCATGGCGCGCGCGTCTACCACCGCCGGCCCGCGCGTCCCTATGTGCACATCGAGGTCTAGCGCATGCGCGACATCGACACGGGTGTTCACGCTGAGGCGCACATCGGGCCAGACCGCGCGCAGGCGCTCCGTGAGTTGCCGCGCCGCGGATGCGAACGCGCTCGGAGAGGCCGCATGATCGCGCAGATGGACCCAACGGACACCGCCGCGCACCGCCTCGACCGCCGCGTGGGCGTAGGAGGGCTCCGTGAATCGGTCGGCGATCAGCGCCAGACGTGGGAGGTTGGCGCCGGGCTTGCCCTTCTGTCGCCCTGCGGCTTCACGCTCGTGCTTCACTACCACGCCGTGTCCACCGCGATGCGCCCGTCTTCGGGGCTCGACGCCTGCGCGTAGAGGCGGCGCGGGATGCGCCCGGCCCGGTAGGCGAGCCGTCCGGCCTCGGTGGCAAGGCGAAAGGCGTGCGCCATCTGCACGGGGTGCTGCGCCTGGGCGATGGCGGTGTTGAGCAGGATACCATCGTAGCCGAGTTCCATCGCGCGGGCCGCGTCGGAGGCGGTGCCGAGGCCCGCGTCCACGATCAGCGGCGTGTCGGGGAGGACCTCGCGGATGATGCGCAGCGCGTACGGGTTGACGACGCCCATCCCGCTGCCGATCGGGGCCGCGAGCGGCATCACGGCGGCGCAGCCGAGGTCGGCCAGCTTGCGCGCAGTGATCGGGTCGTCGCCGCAGTAGGCCCACACCTCGAAGCCGTCGCCCACGAGCGTCTCGGCGGCGCGGAGCGTCTGCACGGCGTCCGGGTAGAGCGTCTCGTCGTCGCCGATGACCTCGAGCTTGACGCGGTTCGTCTCCAGCGCCTCGCGGGCGAGTTGGGCGGTGAGGACGGCCTCGCGCGCGGTGTAGCACCCGGCGGTGTTGGGCAGCAGGGCGAGGCCGCGCTGGCGCAGGTGGCCGAGCAGGCTCTCGCCGTCGGTGCTGCCGAGATCGACGCGCCGGATCGAGACGGTGGCGAGTTCGGTGCCGGAGGCGTCGAGGGCATCGAGCACCGTCTGGAGGCTCGGGTAGCGGCTCGTGCCGACGAGGACCCGCGAGGTGAGCGTCGTGCTGCCGACCACGAGGGCGTCTCCCCCGTGCGGGTTCTGGGGTGCTTGCATCGTCAGCCTCCGGCGGTGGCGGTGATGACCTCGACGCGAGCGCCGCCCTCGACCGGCGTCTCGGCCCACAGGCTGCGGCGCACGATCGCATCGCCCAGCGCCACGGCCACGCCGCGCGCCTCCGCGCCCACGCCTAGGTGGTCGAGCAGGTCCGCGACGGTCAGGCCAGCGGGCACCGTGCGCGCCTCGCCGTTGACGGTGATCAGGATGGTGGTGAGCGTGTCGGACATGACAGCAGGCGCGTGGATCATGGATAGCCGGTTGTGAACGAAACGAGTTGGCAAACGATCCGGTGCACCCATTCTCCCTAGACGAGCCCGGCCGTCGGCGCGATCTTTCGGCTGCACCACCACTCAGCACTGTCTGCCATGCGCCGCCTCCTACTCGTCCTGCCCCTCCTCCTGCTCACGCTTCCCGCCTGCGACTCCAGCGAGTCCGACGATGTGGAGATCACGATCGCAGCCGCGAACAGCTTCGTCGTCGTGTCCTATGTGGGGAGCCTGGAGGACGGCACCGTCTTCGACCAGAGCAACAGCGCCGCGTTCGAGTTGGCACGCACCATTCCCGGCTTCCGCGACGGCGTGGTCGGCATGGAAGTCGGCGAGACGAAGACCATCGTCGTGCCCCCCGAGCAAGGCTATGGCGCCAACCCCGTGCTGGACAGCCAGAACAACGTCCTCATCCCGGCCAACTCGACGCTGACATTCGTCGTGACGCTCCTCGACATCATCGAGTAGCGCCCGCCATCGCGCAGGGACCGCAGCACGCTCGCTCAGAGCCGCTGCTCAGGCGTGCTCCGGGCCCGCACGGTGCTGCCCACGACGAGCGCCGCCGCGATGATGACCAGGTTCTTGACGATGTACTGCCCCTCCATCGTGAGGCCGAACGGGAACGCGGTGAAGCAGACCTCGGGCAGCAGTACGAGCGGCAGGAACGTGCCCGGCATCTGAAGCGCGAGCAGGAACAGCGCGCCGCGCACCAACGGCCGCCACAGCAGCCCGACGCCGATCAGCACCTCCCACACGCCGAGGATGGGGAAGAAGACGTCGGGGTTGACCCAATAGACGGTCGCTTTGACGAGGTCCTCGGCAGGGCTGAGGCCCTCGACCAGCTTGAGCCCGCCGAACCAGATAAACACGAGCGCGGCGGCGATGCGCAGCGCCGCGATGCCGACGTGGCCCAGCAGGGCGGAGAGGCGCCGGTCGAATCGGTCGAGTGCGGGATACCGGGCGAGGAGCGCGTGCATGGCACTGGGCAAACTGATGAGACAGCGGAATCTGGTAGGACAACCGACGCTTGCACGTACGCAATCGCGAGCGCTGGGATAGGCGCGTGAGCCGTCTTCACACGATCCGGTCTCCCTGTCCGCGCGCCGTTCATGCGGGGCCGTGGCTGCCCAGCGCCCTTTGATCTTCCGGCGACACGTTATGTACTTTTGTCAAAGCGCTTTACTCATCCAACCTTGTCCGTGCCTGCCATGCCCATTGTCTTCGTCCACGGCGTCAACGTCCGTGAAAGCGCCGCCTACAAGGCTGGCACACTCACCACGGAGGCGTTTTTCCACAAGCACCTGGCGGGTGCCGTCATCGACGGAAACGCCCTGCCCACCGAGCCATCGGTGTGGTTCCCCTACTGGGGCGACCTCGCGACCACGTTTGCCTGGAACATGGCCTCGCTTCCGCAGGGCGAGATGCAGGCGCTCGGGTCGGCCGGCGACCTCACGCTAGAACCGCTCGCGGCCCACATCCGCGATGCGCTCGATGGACCGATTGGGGACGAGCCGCTCGTGCAGTTGGCGAAGGAAGACTTTGGTGCGGCCGTCGACCTGCTGGTCTTCCTGGCGCTTGAGCGCACCGAGGAAGGCGACGAGGCCGCCACGGCGGCGTTCGTGCTTGAGGCCTCCACCTATGCCGATGCCCACCCCGCCCCCGACTGGGTAGCCGCTCTGGAGACGGACAGCCAGTTTCTGAGCAAGCTCCAGCGCGAGCTCGGCACCAGCGACGGCATCCAGTCGATGGGGGGCCTCGGCGGCCTCTTCAGGAAGATCCGGCGCGGGTCGTCTCGGCTGAAGGCGGCGGTGCTCAAGCTCGCCGAGCGGCTGACGGACAACGCCGGGGACCTTCTCTCCACGAAGCTGCTTGCGGCCTCACGGACCTCGCTCAACGCCACGCTTGGGCGCTTCTTCGGCGATGTCTTCGTCTACCTGCACGAGCGCGGCGATGCGCAGCACCCCGGCGCGATCCCGAAGCGCATCCTCGCGACCTTCGCCGAGGCCCGCGCGGCAAGCCCTGCCGACGAGCCCCTCATCGTTGTGGGCCACAGCCTCGGCGGCGTTGTCACCTTTGATCTCCTGAGCCACTTCCGCCCGGATCTGCAGGTGGACCTCTTCGTCTCGGTCGGCTCGCAGGTCGCGCACTTCGAGGAGATGAAGCGCTTCCGCTCCAGCGACAAACGCATCAGGCACCCCGACAAGGCGCCGCGCCCAGACAACATCCGGCGCTGGATCAACATCTACGACGAGGTCGATGTCTTCGCCTACGCAGCCGAGCGGGTGTTCGACGGAGTGGACATAGACGCGCGCTACGACACCGGCACCTACGTGATCAAGGCGCACGGGGCCTACTTCAAGCAAAACCGCTTCTACACGCGCCTGCGTGCTCGCATCGACGAACTCGCCTAAACGCCTGCTGCCATGAGCCTCTACTGGTCCGCCGACGACGGGCTTGCTGCTAACCCTGCTGGCGACGCCGCGTCGCCTCCTGGGCGACTGCACGCGCTCGTGATCGGCGTCGGCACCTACGACCATCTTGAGGACGGCACTGGTACGCTGGCCCCGATCCTCACCGACCTGAGCCAACTCACCACCAGCCGCCTCTCGGCGATCCGCATCGCGCAGTGGCTCGTGGAGAGCTACACGAACCCCGAGTGCCCGCTTGGCTCGGTCGAGCTGCTGCTCTCCGACGCGGGTGACGTGGCACGCCCCGACGGCACGATGGTCGCCGCCGAGAAGGCCACCATGGCCGCGATCAAGGCCGCCGCGTTGCGCTGGGATACGCGGTGCGGCACGGCCAAAGAGAACACGAGCTTCTTCTACTTCGCAGGACACGGGGTCAATGCCGCGGGGTACAAGCAACTGCTGCTCCCTGCCGACTTCGGAACCCACAAACGCACGCTCTGGGACAACTGCATCCACTTTGAGGGGCTGCGCACCGGCATGCGTGCCAACGCGGCCGACACGCAGCTCTTCTTCATTGACGCCTGCAACGAACTCCACCTCGACCTCGCGGAATCGCTCGACGTTGACGGTGACAGCCTGCTCTCGGGCGCGAGGACCTACGACACCGTCACGTCGGCGGGGACCTATCGCGCGGCCAGCCTCGGGCAGACGGCCTACGGTCCGGACGACGACATCACGTTTTTCGCCCAGGCCCTGCTGGAGACCCTCGACGGGGTAGACGCCCACGCCCCCAAAGGGCGGCCTCTCCACGACAACTACTCGCTCGGTCGGCCGCTCAGCATGATCATGGAGGACCTGGGCCGGATCCATCGCCGGCCTCTGCGTCCTGCGCCCCACCCCGATGGCGCACGCGCCGTCTTCCACTACCCTGCCTCGATCCTCGTGCGCACCTCGGTGACGTGCGCCTCGCTGGCGGCGAGTCAGGCCGCGGCCTTCGCCTGGGAACGGGACGGGGTGCTCCACGAGTCGCCTGCGGGCGAGCCGCGCCCCTGGACCCACCTCCTGCCCCGCGGCCCCTGGACCATCCGCGCTCGCCTGGCCGACGGGCAGGTCAAGGAGGACCAGACCGAGCTCTCGCCACCCACCACGCACATCACCTTCTGAGCCCCCATGGCCATGAGCGAGAAGCTACGCCTGACCTTCGCCAACGACATGCCACCCGCGTCGGTGTCGGTCCTCACGCCCGACTACCGCACCGTAGCGCAGGTGTGGCTCGGCCCCGGCGAGACGCGCGAGGTCGAGGCGCCCTCGACCGATGCCCTCGTGCAGGTACGCATGCCCTCGGGCGAGACGGCGACGCTCCACGACCCCGCGCAACACGACCTCTACATCAGCCGTGCCGCCCTCGCCTCGCCTCCTCCGCGCTCACTGACCGATGTAGCGGAAAGCCTACCCCGATCGGCGCATCCTCAGGAGATAGGCACGTGGCGCGCCCTTGAGTCGTCAGCGTCCCCCTTCCGCTTGACGACCGAGGCGCCCTCCAGCGACACGGATCTCCACGTCGCACTCACCCCGGAGGGCACGCTGGAGCAGGCCGAGCGCAGCCCCGGCGGCGAAGGGATGCTCTTCACGTACCACGGCAACGCCGACGCCTGCGACCTCACCGTCACCCGGGGCACGGACCCACCCACCACGCTCCGCGTCCGCCTCCCCGGCTCGCTCACCCACCTCGCCGTCAGCCTCCACGGGACGGACGCCAAGGCAACCCTGCGCCTCCGCGCGGCGACACGGCACGATGTGGCCGACACCCTGGGCGCCTACCTCGTGCGAGGTGACCTGCATGCGGCGGAGACCATGACGGGCTGGGTGGAGCGGGCCGAGCAGATGCTCTTCGACAAGCGCCGCGACCCCAGCGCGGCCACGATGGGCGCCTACCTCCTGCTCCGGCTTCGCCGCTTCGACCTCATGCGCACCTGGACGCGCAACCTGGCCGATGGCTGGCCCGGCCTCGCCGATGGCAGCGTCCTCTGGGCGTGGCAACTCATCCACAGCCAACAGACCCCAGACGAGGCCGCGCGATACCTGCTGCAAGCCGCCCACTGCGACGACCTCCCCGTTTTCACCGAGGGCCTCCGCCTCCTCTTCGACGGGCTGCGGCTGCTCGGAGACGAGGGCAAGGCCGCGCTCAAGCAGCTCGCGCGCCGCGCGGGGACCGTCGTCTGGACCTCTCCGTTTACCGCCTCCCTGCCCCAGGGCCCGCTCGCCCCCCGTCTCGCCATCGACGCTGGGTATATGACCGAGCGCCTCCCCGTCGACTCGTCCGCGCTGGACGCCGTGGGCTATGACGACACCACAGGCACGCTCGAAGTCACCTTCGACGACGGCAGCGCCTACGCCTACTACGACGTGCCGCCCGCGCTCTTCGACGCGCTCCTAAACGCTGGATCCAAAGGGGCCTACTTCAACGAGCACATCAAGCCCGTCGGGTTCGAGTACCGTCGGCTGGCCGACAAGAACTGACCCTGCACAGGCTCGCCCTCCAACGCCCCAGGCCTACCGCGCGTGGCCAGCGGCGACCGGATTCGCAGCGCACGGTTCGTCCCAGCAGGCGAGTCCTACTGCTTCGCGACGAGGAGCGTCGTGAGGACGCCATCGCGGGTGCGGAGACGGACGAGGTAGGTGCCCGCAGCACGACCTGCGAGCGGCACAGCGTATTCCTCGGTGCCGGGCTGCACGACCCGATCCGATGCGTAGAGTTGGCGCCCGAGCACGTCGTAGACCTCGACGGTGACGCGCGCGCCCTGCTCGTGCTGGAGCACCAGCGTGGCGTCGCCTGCGGTCGGGTTGGGGTAGACGCTCGCCAGCGACGGGTCGCCTGGCAGCACGGTCGCCTCAGGGCAGGGGCGCGTGCTGCAGTAGTCGGCGAACCACGCGGTCATCTCGCTCGCGGGCACGGGGTCCTGCATCCACGCGATGAGGCCGTCCATCGTGATCGCCCACACGTCGGGCTGCGCGAGGGTAGCTTCGAGGACGCGGCGCACTTCGTCCTGGCGCGCGGCGTCGGTGATGGTCGAGGCGTGGAGGTAGACGTTGAACGGCGCGCGGTTGCCGTCGTACCGCGTGCGGAAGTTGGCGGCGTAGAGGTCGCGGAGGCGGTCGCCACTGATCGGGTAGACGCCGCCGAGCGGGGTGCCGATGTCGAACGCGCCGTAGTAGACGGCCGAGTCGGCGGCGAGCCCGGCGGGGTCGGCGAACATCCAGGCGGGAATGGTCCAGAGCCCCGGCAGCGGCTCGTCGGGGCAGTCGTTGGCGAGGAAGAAGCCGCAGGCCACGCCCGCGCCATAGTCGAGCGTGTGCGGCCAGACGTAGGCGGCGGGGTCGGTGGAGACGGGCGGCTCGCCGAACGGTGCGATGGCAGCGTAGGGGTGTTCCAGGAGCGACGCCTCGTAGCGGAAGCCTAGCCCGTCCACGGTGCGGAAGAGCGCCGGGTTGGTGCGCAGAAACGGCGCCCGGAAGCCGGTCATGGCGCTCGACGGGAGACCGGCCTCGTCGATGAGAAAGCGTTGCTGCGCCTCGATGGCTGCGGTCCAATCGTCGTCGGAGAGCGTCTCGTCGGTGTCGTGGCGCTCGGTGTGGTTGGCGATCTCGTGCCCAGCGAGGTAGAGCTCGCGCACGAGCGCGGCGTCCGTGCTGTCGGTGTTCGACGTGGGGCAGTTGGTGCGGCTGACGAAGTAGGTGCGCAGCAGGTCCCGGCCGTCGGGATTCGTGAGGCCGTCGACGATGGGCCGGAGGCGCGCCTCGGTGGACGGCAGCACGCAGTCGTCGAAGGTGAGCAGGACGAACTGCGGCGTCTCGGCCGGCGCGAGGCCCCCCGGCGGCGCGGTGCTTGCGCAGTGGCACGCCGGCAGCATGCACGTCGCGGGGCACTCGTACTGCGCCCACGCCACGTCGGCGACGGGCGCGACAGCCAACGCGAGGACGGCGGCGAAGGAAAGCGAACGGAGCAGCATGGCGAGGCAGGGTTCCGTGTGGGTATCGCCTGCGGAACGGTACAGCTTAACGAGGCGCCAGGGGCGACTCCAGGAACCGGAAGGTGTCCGTTGGGAATGGGTACGTGTTGCGTATTGCGTGTTGATCTCCGGCCGGTGCGCCAGGCACACGCCTTACGACCAGCTACGACAACGGATCAGCATCACAGAGCATGGCCGCAGTTGTGGCCACGTTGCCGTCCCGTAGTTTTCGGCTCTCGACGTGAGAATGGAGTGGCCGCGCGTATGCGTTCCGTGCGATGTGTAGCTCCTCGCTCCAGCGCCTGCCCGGTGTTCACTTCTCACTTCTGCCTTCTCACTTCGCCCCCCATGTCTGACCGCCGCCTGCTCCGCCTCGCCGTCTGGTGCAACCTGGTCGCCGCTGTGTGCTCGCTCGGCATCGCGCTGCTCGACTATAGCGACGGGCGCCAGAACCTCCCCGCGCTGGCGCTCGCGGTGCTCTTTGGCGGCTTCGGGCTCTTTCTCCGCCGCCTTGCCCAGCAGGCGAGCTAGGTGATGGGTCGCACGTTGCTCGTCGCCCTCCTTCTCCTGAGCGTGCTCCCGGCGCGCGCGCAGCTTGCCGACCTGCGCCCGGAGGGACGCGTCGAGCTGTACTCGGCGACCCGCGTAGGGGGCGATGCCGACTACCTCGCCCTCCGTAGCCGCGCCCGCGTCGGCCTCACAGCCAGCTACGACCGCGGCGAGTTGTACGTCGAGAGCGAGTGGACCTACGACGTACTCACCGACGCCGTGCGCGTGGACTTGCGCCGCGCCTACCTCGACGTGTTCTTCGACGCCGTTGACCTCCGGCTCGGGCGGCAGGAACTCATCTGGGGCCAGGCCGACGGCGCGTTCGTGACGGACGTGCTGATGCCGCTCGACCTCTCGGAATTCCTCGCGCAGGACATCGAGGACGTGCGATTGGGCGTGGTGGCCGCCCGCGCAACGGCCTACGTCGGCGATGCCACCCTGGACGCGGTGTGGATTCCGCGGACGCCGGCGAGCGTGCTGCCAGCGCCTGGCTCGCCGTGGTATCCACTCCCCGAGTCGGTGCTGGGCATCCCTGTGGCGATCGGCGAGGCTGACCGCCCCGCCCCCACGCTCAGCAACAGCGAGGTCGCGGCACGGCTGACGTGGCAGGGGCTTCCCCGCACCGATGTGGCACTCATCGGCCTCTATGCGGCAAACCGCTTGCCAACGTTCCGCAAGCAGCTCACGTTCGACCTCGCGCGTCTCTTCAGCAGCACGCCCTTCGACCTCGCGTTCACGGCCACGCCTGCCTACGAGCGCCGCGCGCTGGCCGGGCTGACCTTCGAGACGACGCTCGCCGACCCCGTCGTGCTGCGCGGCGAGGTCGCGTTCGAGTTCGGCGCGCTCGTCGACGAGGCGCTTCCGGCGGACTCGGCGGCGCTGGTGCAGGGCCTCCAAGACGGGACATTGCAGGCGTCCATTGGGCAAGGCTTTCTGACGGAGCGCTCGGGGATGCAGGCCACGCTCGTGGCAGAGCGCGCGTTCGGCAGCCAGACGGCGCGGCTTCAGGGCCTCGTCCGCCACGTCTTCGACCACGACGAGCGCCTGGCCGTGGGGGCCTGGGAGGGCGCCGCGACTGCAATCTGGGTGGGCCGCTTCCGCCGCGACCTGCTCACGCTGCGCCTCTTCGCCACCGTCGAGACGACGGGCAGCTACTGGCTCAACCCCCAGCTTGACTATGCCCTGCGCGACGCACTCACGCTGCGCCTCGGCGGCCAGGTCTTCGGCGGCCCGCAACCCGACGACGCCACCGCGCTAGCTGGCCTCCGCAGCGCCCAGCGCCTCTCCTTTGCCACCTACGACGCCAACGACCTCGTCTTCCTCCAGGCGATCTACGGGTTTTAGATTTTTGATGTACGTTTTTGATTTTAAATATCACATGTCAGATCACAAAAATACTTAGCCCTCAAATCTAGAATCGTCAATCCAGAATCCCATATGGTTTATCTCTATCACCACCGCGTCCGCTACCGGGAGTGTGACCCGATGGGCGTCGTCTACCACGCGCACTACCTCGACTACTTCGAGGCGGCGCGCACCGAGGCGCTGCGGTCGTGGGGCGTGCCCTACCGACGCCTCGAAGCAACCGGCGTCATCATGCCTGTCGTCGACGTGCAGCTACGCTACCACCGCCCCGGGCGCTACGACGACCTCCTCGCCATTGAGACGGCCTTCCCAGAGCCGCCCGGCGTGCGCGTACCCATCGACTACACCGTCCGCCGCGAACTTGCCAACGGCACCATAGAGGAGGCGCCGCTCGTGACCGGCCGCGTCACGCTCTGCTTCGTCGACCCGCAGCGCAATCGCCCCATCACAGCCCCGCCGATGATCCGCGACGCGTTTGCCCGGTTGACAATGGACAATTGACCGTTGCGTGACTGGGCACCTCAAACCAAGCAAGCATGGAACATTTAAATAGTCGACTCCAAAACCCAAAATCCTCCATGTCCTTCACCGCTTCCATCGATCTCGACAGCCTGATCGCGCGTGCCCTCGCTGAGGACGTGGCCTCGGGCGACGTAACCACGCTCGCCACCATCCCCGCCGACCGGCAGGCCACGGCCACGTTCCTCGTCAAAGACGACGGCGTGCTGGCGGGCTGCCGCGTCGCCGAGCGCGTGTTCGACGCGGTGGACCCGGCGCTCGCGGTGGCATGGGCGGCGCACGACGGCGACCGCGTTGTGGCAGGCACCCGGGCAGGCGAGGTGACGGGCGCGGCACGGTCGATCCTGACAGCGGAGCGGCTCGCGCTGAACCTGATGCAGCGCATGAGCGGCATCGCCACAGCCACCCGGCAGATGGTAGACGCCGCGCGGACGACCAACCCGACGGTCGAGATCCTCGACACGCGCAAGACGGCGCCGGGCCTACGCCTGCTGGACAAAGAAGCGGTTCGGCTGGGCGGCGGCACTAACCACCGCGTCGGTCTCTACGACATGGTGCTCATCAAGGACAACCACATCGAGGCCGCTGGCGGTTTGGCGGAGGCGCTGCGCGCGGCGCACGCCTACCTGCACGCGCAGGCCCTCGACCTAGAGGTCGAAGTGGAAGTACGCACACTCGATGAGGTAGACGCGCTCGTCGCCCTCATCGACGGTGGGCTACGCGTGGACCGGGCCTTGCTCGACAACCTCGTTGTGCGGCACGACGACGGGTCGTTTGACACAACGCGTCTCGCCAAGGCCGTGCAGCGCATGGCCGGAAGCACCCACACCGAAGCCTCGGGGAATGTTACGCTCGACTCGGTTGCCCAGATCGCTGCGACGGGCGTGACACATATCTCAAGTGGAGCCCTTACTCATTCCGTCAGGGCGCTAGACGTGTCGCTCAAGGTCGGTTTACGATAGCTGAGACACGCACCGACCCGAAGGTCGGCATCATAGCCGATCTCTTTCTGTTGCCTGCAGCATGTAGGCGTCAGGAACGACGCTACCGGGAACACTTCTTGGTAACGGGCCTAAGGCTTCGCTGCTGCACCCTGTTTCCTTTAGCGTCCGCATGGACCTCGACCAAGCTCACTACACAGTAACCGGCGACTGGCTCTCGCACCGCGACGACGGCGTGGGGGCCGACGCGCACCTGGTGTTGGCCTTCGGCACGCGCGAGCGGATCGACCGTGCCCTCTACGACCTGCTGAGCGGGCGCTATCCACAGGCCCACGTTGCGCTGTGCTCCACGGCGGGCAACATTCTGGGGACGCACGTGAGCGACCCACGCGTCTCGGTGACCGCCGTCCGGTTCTCCGCTACGCCGGTGCAGGCCGTCCAGGTCACCCTCACAGAGGCAGGCGATGCCTACAACGCAGGACGCGCCCTCGCTGAACGATTGGCCGCCCACGCAACCACCGACGCGCCGCTGGTCCACGTACTCGTCCTGTCTGACGGACAGGTCGTCAATGCGACCCGCCTCGTGGCTGGGTTCAACCATGCGCTCCCCGCTCGCACCACCCTCTCCGGTGGCTTGGCTGGAGACGGGGACCGGTTCGAGGAGACGCTCGTGGGCCTCAACGCGTGTCCAGCTTCCGGCGTGGTCGCGGCGCTGGGCTTCTACGGCACCGCACTGCACGTAGGCTGCGGCTCGGCGGGGGGCTGGGCACCCTTCGGGCCGTCGCGCCGCGTCACTCGCGCTGAAGGAACGAACCTCTTCGAATTGGACGGGACCTCGGCGCTCGAACTCTACCGCCGCTACCTCGGCCCCTTCGCCGGAGCGCTGCCGGGCGCCGCGCTCCGCTTCCCGCTCGAACTCACCGACGGGGACGCCGAGCCCGTCGTACGCACGATTCTCCACATCAACGACGCCGCCGGCACGATGACGTTCGCGGGCAGCATCCCCGAGGGCGTCAACGTCCGCCTCATGCGCGCCTCCTACGAGAACCTGGTTGACGGTGCGGTCGACGCGGCGGAAGAGACCAGAAGGACTCCGAATGAAGCTGACTTCGCCCTCTGCATTTCGTGCGTTGGTCGCCGCATCGTGCTCGGCCAGCGCATCGAAGACGAGACGGAGGGCGTGCGTGCCCTCCTCGGGGACAACGTGGCGCTGGCGGGCTTCTATTCCTACGGAGAACTCGCCCCGAGCCGCACCGGCGGGGCCTGCGCGCTCCACAACCAGACCATGACGATCACGACGTTTGCAGAGCAGGGCTGAGTGCCCTGCCTACCGTTCCGGAGCCCCATGCACCGCCTTCTCGCCCGCCAGATTCGCACGCATCTCAGCAGCCCCCCGCCGCCAGACATGGAGGCGCTGATTGCGGCCATCGAGGCAACCTACATCCAGCACGACGAGGACCGCGCCCTGCTACAGCGCTCGGTGGCCCTCTCCTCCGACGAACTCGTCAACGCCAACACAGCACTCAAGACCCGCGCCGACGAGCACGCGCGCGCGGTGGCCACCCTGAAGGAGACGGTGCAGGCCTTGGGATTCTGCCCGGGGGCATCGCCCGACCAGGACACGCAAGCCGAGACCTTGCTCGGAGTCGCGGACTTGCTCGCACAGCAGGTCCGCCTCCGCAACGAGATCGAGCAGCAACTCAGCGCGCGCGAGACACGCCTCCGGATGCTCATGCGGTCCGCCAGCGACGCCATCCTGGTCGTCGACGGCCGCACGGGGATGGTGATCGACGCCAACGAGGCGGCGTCGCGCCTCCTCGGCTACCCGATCGATACGATCCTGACCTTGCATCACACGGCGGTTCATCCCGCCGCTCACCGGGAAGCCTATGCGGACGGCCTCCGTCGTACCGTCGCCGAGAAGGAGGTCTACAGCCAGGGTGAGGTGTGGGTCCTCCACCGCGACGGACGCGAGATCCCCGTCGATGTCACGAGCACCGTCCAAGAGGTGGACGGCGTCGTGCTGGTCCAGGGCATCTTCCGCGATGCTACACAGCGCCGCCAGCACGAGACGATGCTCACCGAGGCCCGCGACGACGCTGAGGCCGCAAGCCGCCTCAAGAGCAGCCTGCTGGCCAACATGAGCCACGAGCTTCGCACGCCGCTGACAGCCATCATCGGGTTCGCAGAGGTCGTGTCCGAGGCGCTCGCCGACCGAGGCGACGCGGACCTGAGGGAATACATCCACCTCATCAGCCAGGGAGGCGAGCGGCTGCTCAACACCCTCAACTCCGTCCTTGAATTTGCCCGCCTAGAGGCCGGCCGCGACCCGCTCCAGCCGGAGCCGTTCGACCTGCATACCCGCCTGCACTCCATCGTGGCGTTCTTCTCCCAGCAGGCGACCGAGAAGGGCCTCGCGATCCGGTTCGAATCGTCCACGCCTGCCCCCTGCCCCGTCGTGCTCGATCCGAGCGGCTTGGAGCGCGCGGTCATCAACCTGGTCTCGAACGCCATCAAGTTCACCCAGCGCGGCGAGGTGCGCCTCGACCTCGCGGCCGAGAAGGAGCGTGTGCAGATCACGGTCCACGACACCGGTATCGGCATCAGCCCGGCATTTATGGAGCGGCTGTTCGAAGAGTTCGAGCAGGAGTCGGCGGGGATGTCGCGGCGGCACGAGGGCTCGGGGTTGGGCCTCGCGATCACAAAGCGCCTGGTCGAGATGATGGGCGGCGCCATCGCTGTCGGGAGTGAACCAGGCGTCGGCACCTGGTTCAAGCTCGATCTCCCTCGCGTTCTGACGCGCCCAGAGCCGGCCACAGACCTCGGGTACCTTCGGCCGGTATCGCCTGCCGA
>JBCBNX010000010.1:111878-119891 GCA_039821555.1 Bacteroidota bacterium | reverse complement strand
GACGCACTGCCTGCCGACGCACTGCCTGCCGACGCACTGCCTGCCGACGCACTGCCTGCCGACGCACTGCCTGCCGACGCACTGCCTGCCGAGCAACCTCGTCCTGCGACGCGTGTGCTGCTTGCTGACGCGGAGCCCACGACCAAGGCGCTGCTCCGCCACTTTCTCCCGGCCTCGGTCGCCCTGGTCACCACGCATCCGGCTACCCTCGGCACGACGCTCGACGCGGCCGTAGCAGAAGCGTGGCCCAGCATCATTGTCGCAGCCACCAGGTCTGCAGACCAATGCCTGCAGGTAGGCGCCCACATAGCCAGGCTAGCTGAGGCCCACCGCCTCGCACGCCCACGCCTCGTGTGGCTCACGGCCGATGCCGTCTCCACCCTACCCCACGGCATCGACGCGGTGCTGACCCGCCCGATCACTAGGAGCCATGTCTCGGAAGTCCTCGCCGACGTCTTCGCCGAATGAGGCCCTGCGTCAGGAGAGCCACTGCTTCACGGAGTTTTTTCGACGCAGCCCTGAGGAGACCGGGCGCGGGTCGTATCTTGCCCGTCTGCCTGGCGCGGTAGCTCAGCTGGTTAGAGCGTCGGATTCATAACCCGGAGGTCGAGAGTTCAAGTCTCTCTCGCGCCACTCGCTGGTCCTCGATCAGCCGCTGATCGCCGATCAGCCTCTCCCCCCGACGCGCTCGTGCACCCCGCGAGCGCGTTTTTGGTGTCCGCTCCCCTGGATCCCGAGCCCTGGACTCTCACCCCATGCGCATCCTCTCCAACGACTTCGGCGGCTACCCGTATCCGATGCAGCTCGCGCGGGCGCTGGCGCGCACCGGGCACACCGTGTGCCACACCTACTGCGCCTCGCTCCAGACGACCCCGCAAGGCACGCTGCGCCGCCTCCCCGACGACCCCACCGACTTCGAGGTGCGCCCGCTCACGCTCGGGCAGCCGCTCGACAAGTACTCGTTCGTGAAGCGCTGGCGACAGGAGCGCGAGTTCGGTCGGCTCGTCGCCGCCGAGGTCACCGACTTCCGGCCCGATGTCGTCCTCTCGGCCAACACCCCGCTCGACGCGCAGGCCACGCTGCTCAAGGCTACGCGCAAGCACGGGGCGGGCTTCGTGTTCTGGCTCCAGGACATCATCGGCGTGGCAGCGGAGCGCATCCTGAAGGACAAGGTCCCCGTCATAGGCGGTGCGGTGGGGACCTACTACGTCCAGAAGGAGAAAGCGCTGCTCCGCAAGAGCGACCACGTGGTGATGATCACCGAGGACTTCCGCCCCATCATGCACGACTGGGGCGTGGACGACGCGCGCCTCCACACGGTCGAGAATTGGGCGCCTATCGAGGAACTGCCACTCACCGCGCCAGACAACGCCTGGGCGAAGCAGCACGGCTTCGACGACGCGTTCGTGTTCCTCTATGCGGGCACGCTGGCCCTCAAGCACAACCCCGACCTGCTGCTGCAGCTCGCGCTGCGCACGCGGGACCGTGCCAAGATCGTCGTGCTCTCGCAAGGCCCTGGCGCCGAGTGGCTGCGCGAGCAGCAGGCCGCGCACCGCCTCGATAACCTGAAGGTGATGGGGTTCAAGCCGTTCGCCGAGATGCCCGACGCACTTGCCGCTGCCGACGTGCTCGTGGCCGTGCTGGAGCCCGAGGCAGGCGTGTTCTCAGTGCCGTCGAAGGTGCTCGCCTACCTGTGCGGCGCGCGCCCGATCCTCCTTGCCGTGCCGCCTGAGAACCTCGCCGCGCGGATCGTGGACGGGCACGAGGCGGGCTTCGTGGTGCCGCCGGACGACGTGGCCGGCTTCGTGGAACGTGCCGAGCGGCTGCTGGACGACGCGGCCCTCCGTGCGCGCATGGGGCAGCATGCTCGCGCGTATGCCGAGGCGACCTTCCGCATCGACGGCATTGCCGAGGCGATGGAACAGGTACTCGCACTGGCCGCGGCGGAGCACGGCACCCGCGCCACGCGATAGACGAAGACGACCCCAGAGTGAAGCCCCGGTGGGGGCGCTGGGATGGCTTGGGACACAGCGGGACTGAGGGTATCTTCGCGCCGCTCTACCTACCACCAACGTTCTCAGCGCTATGGCTGCGCGCACGCTCCTTGTCACCGGCTCGTCGGGCCTGATTGGCTCGGCCGTCACCGAGCACTTCATCGCCCAGGGCTGGACCGTCCACGGCGTCGACAACAACATGCGGGCGCAGTTCTTCGGCCCGGAGGGCGACACGCGCTGGAACCAGGCCCGCCTCGCCGAGACGCACGGCGCCCAGTTCCGCCACCACGAGCTCGACATCCGCGACCGGCAGGGCGTCCTCGACCTCATGGCGACGCTCCGCCCGACCGCCATCGTCCACACGGCCGCGCAGCCGAGCCACGACAAGGCCGCGCAGATCCCGTTCGACGACTTCGACGTCAACGCCGTCGGCACGCTCAACCTGCTCGAAGCCGCCCGGCAGTTCGCCGCCGAGTCGCCCTTCGCACACATGTCGACCAACAAGGTCTACGGCGACGCCCCCAACGAGCTCGACCTCGTGGAGTTGGAGACGCGCTGGGACTACGCCGACCCCGCCTACGCCAACGGCATCCCGGAGACGTTCCGCATCGACCAGTCGAAGCACTCGCTCTTCGGCGCCTCGAAGGTGGCCGCCGACGTGATGGTGCAGGAGTACGGGCGCTATTTCGACATGCCGACGTGCTGCCTGCGCGGGGGCTGCCTCACCGGGCCATCGCACTCGGGCGTGGAGTTGCACGGCTTCCTGAGCTACCTCGTGAAGTGCAACCTCGAAGGGCGGAAGTACACCATCTTCGGCTACAAGGGCAAGCAGGTGCGCGACAACATCCACGCCGTCGACGTGGCGCGCTTCATCGAGGCGTTCATCGAGGCGCCGCGCATGGGCGAGGTCTACAACCTCGGCGGCGGCAAGGCCAACAGCGTCTCCATCCTCGAAGCGTTCGCCAAGGCGGAGGCGCTCTCGGGCAACCCGATGGTCTACGCCTACTCCGACCAGCACCGCTCGGGCGACCACATCTGCTACTACTCGGACCTCTCGAAGATGCGCGCCCACTACCCCGCATGGGACCTCACGAAGGACCTCGACACGACGTTCGAGGAGATCCACCAGAGCTGGGTCGAGCGCGTCGCGGTGGCCAGCTAGGCGCCCGTGCTCCCGGCGCACGGACCCGGACACGAGTGACCTCGTTCGAGGACCGTCCCACCTGTGCCCGTCCGCATGACCTCGCCCTCGCTCGCCCCCCGCTCCGCCGAGCCCGCGCACGACCATCACGGCCCTGACTTTGAGTCAGACGACGTGGCTCCGCCTCCCGGCCGTGCACCGTGGCGCGACAAGATCCACGAGGTCATCTTCGGCACGCACACCCCGGCGGGCAAGGCGTTCGACATCGTCCTGATCGGGCTGATCGCGCTGAGCCTGGTCGCGGTGATGCTGGAGAGCGTCGAGACCATCCGCATGTGGTTTCACCTCGAGTTGCGCGCCGTCGAGTGGTTCTTCACGGTCGTCTTCACGATCGAGTACGTCCTGCGGCTCGCCTCGGCCTACGAGCCGAAGCGCTACGCGCGCAGCTTCTACGGCGTGATCGACCTGCTGGCGATCCTCCCGACCTACATCAGCGCATTCGTTCCGGGCGCGCAGTTCTTCCTCATCGTGCGGATCCTGCGCTTCCTGCGCGTCTTCCGCATTCTCAAACTCGTCAACTACCTCTCTGAAGCGGACGAACTGGGCCGCGCGCTGGTCGCAAGCCGCCGCAAGATCTTCGTGTTCATCTTCGTGGTGCTCACGCTGGTCACGATCCTCGGCTCGCTGATGTACATCGTCGAGGGCGGCCAGAACGGCTTCACGAGCATTCCGCGCAGCATGTACTGGGCCGTGGTCACGCTCACGACGGTCGGCTACGGCGACATCGCCCCGCAGACCACGCTCGGGCAGTTCATCACGACGTTCATCGTGATCCTGGGCTATGGCATCATCGCGGTGCCCACGGGCATCGTGACGACGGAGTTGTCGAACGTGGTCCAGGACAGGCGCCGGACGGCCTTTTGCCCGGCCTGCGGCTGCACCGACCACGACGCCGATGCAGCCTTCTGCAAGCGCTGCGGTACCGGGGTGCGCACCGCAGGCGGCGTAGTGCTAGACGGCCACGGACACGTCCCCGCCCGTGATGGTGGGATCGTGGACGCCCCGTCGATCATCCCGCCCTCCGGGACGGCACCCGCCCTGGCCGACCAAGCACCTAGCGGACCGTGAGCCGCTTCGTCTGCACGCCCGCTGGCGTCCGTAGCACCACGACGTAGACGCCGCTCGCCAGCCCCGCCGTGTCGATCTGCCGGGCGTGCTCGCCCACGCCGAGCAGTCCCGCAGCCACCGTCATGCGCTGCCGCCCGAGGAGGTCAATGAGCACGAGGCTCACATCGGTGGGCGCGTCGAGTGCAAAGCGGAGGTGGGCCGTCCCCGACGTGGGGTTGGGGGCCGGGGCGAGGAGCAAGACGCCGGACTCTGGCTGCGTGTCCTCGGCGCTGGTGGTGGTCGTCCGGACGATGCGGCGGAGCGCACGGTCGCCCGCCTGCGAGACGTAGAGCGTGTCGCCGTTGGCGGTCGCAACGATGCCGTTGGGGCGGTTGAACTGCGCAGTATCGCCCGGCCCGTCGAGCGTAGCACGCGTGCCGGTTCCCGCGAGCACGGCGACGGTCCCATCGAGTGCGATCTCGTAGACGCGGTTGTCGTCGATGCCGGTGGCGAAGAGTTGACCACCGCCATAGGCCAGGAAGCCGATGTCCGTGGCAAGGTCTGCGATCTGCACCAGCGAAGGCGTGTCCGGGTAGCCGTCGATCCTATAGATCTTGCCGCGTTCGAAGTCGGCGACGTAGAGCCGCCCTTGGTCGTCGAAGGCGAGGCCCGCCGGGAAGTTCAGCCCCTCGTCGATCACATCGGCGAAGGTGCCGTTGGCATCGACCGTCTTGACCCAATTGCCATCGTAGCTCGCCACGACGACCACATCGCGGGCGGTGTCATAGAGGAGGCCGCTGACGGTCGTGGGCCCTGGCGCCCGGCCAAACAACGAGGTATCCCCGTCTGGCGTGACGGCGCTGATCGTGCCCGTGTTGTAGTTGGCCACGTAGAGCGTCCCATCGGGACCAAAGGTGAGGCCGTTGGCGCGGCTGAACCCGTCGGCGTAGATCGACGTCATGGCTTCGGGAAGCTCGACACGCGTGACGGTGCGGCCGACGGGCGTGGGGAAGCCGCCGAAGCGGGAGCCGTAGAGCGCCCCGTCGGGACCGAGCGTGAGCCCGTCGTCGATGTCGGAGCCCGCTGGCAGGACCGTTTCGACGGTGGTCGTTTGCGCCTGGGTGGGGACGGCGGGTGCGAAGACGGCGAGCACGGCCAGGAGGCCTAAAGGGATGAAGCGAAGCACGATAGAACAGGAGGCTGGTGAGCGGAGGTCGAGTGCCAACCTCGGTGCCCAACCGCTGCCTGTCGGCTCATTGGGGGCGGTTTCGGCCTCATCCCGCGCGATGAGACGCGGTCACGGCCGGTGGGTCGGCGCCACCATCGCCCGACATCCCGTCCCCCAGAAGGCCGTCGCTGCGTGCGCCCTCACCCCCAACGCGAACGCCCCCGACGCTGTCGCCCCTGACGCTGTCGCCCCTGACGCTGTCGCCCCTGACGCTGTCGCCCCTGACGCTGTCGCCTCTGACGCTGTCGCCTCTGACGCTGTCGCCTCTGACACGAGCGCCGCTGCGGCCATCGCCAGAGACGCGTCCGGGCTCCACCGCCATGCGCCGCCGGTAGGCCGAGGGCGTCTCGCCCGTGCGGGCCTTGAAGACTCGGTTGAACGAGGCCTTGCTGCTGAACCCAGCATCGAGCCCCACGGCGAGCACGGTCAGGTGGGCCGTCGCCGGGTCGCGCAGCCGCGCCTGGGCCTCGTCCACCCGGTAGCCGTTGACGAGGTCGTAGAACGTCGCGCCGAACGCCTGCGCGAGCACGTCGGTGCAAGCCCGCTCGCCGATCGAGAGCCGGTCCGCGAGATCCGCCAGCCGGAGGGTGGGATCGAGGTAGAGCCGGTCGTCCTCCATCAGTCGCCGGAGGGTGTTGGCGTGACGCTGGAGGTCGCCCGCGGGCCTGGGTGTCGCCGTACGCTCTGGCTCGGCACCGACACTGCGCGGGTCCGGCAAGGCCAGGCGAGGCAGCGTCACCAGCGAGGCCCGCAGCCGCTCGTAGGCCACGCTTGCCACGAGAGCGGCCAGCGCCAGCGGGACGAGGTAGTCGAGCCACGCGAACACCGTCCCCGTCGCGAGATAGGCGATGTAGTTGACCAGGGTGGCCACGGCATACGCCGCGAAGCCGCCGCCGTAGAGCCGGAGCCGGTACAGGCGGTCATCGTCGGCTCCGGCCCCTTCGTGCCGGTAGCGCCGGACGTAGCGCAGCACGAGCATCCCCACCGCGCCGCCGTAAGCGACGGCTTGCACCACATAGATCGTGAAAAACGACACCCACGCCATCCGCTGACCTTCTGGGTCGCCCACGAGCGGCCACGTCACGATGAGCAGCACCTGCGTCGCAAACGGAACAGCGTGGGCGAGGTCCGTCGGCTCGGCGCGCGTGCGCAGCCGCATGAGCGCCCGGACATACTCGTAGAACAGCGGCGGCACGGCGAACCAGAACGCGCCGACGAGCGCCCGGAGCACCGGCGAGGGCAGCGCGATCCCGGAGAACCGCAGCGTCATGTCGACCAGCAGCAGCGCGAGGACGCCGGAAAGCACCACGAGCACCGTGCGTGCGTGGGCTCGCCGCGACCGCACCGCGAGGACGACGGTCAGCCCGACGGCATGGAGCGCCGCCACGGCGAGGACGACGGAGGCCAGCGAGAAAACAGGAGTGGTCATAAGCACCGAGCGTGAGGGATGGGCGAAGCTACTCGCGCCATGCCATCTCCACCGTCGATCCAGCCCAGACGACGTGATCCCGACCTGGACGGCTCTTCCCCGTCTCCGAACCGACACGCCGTGCCCTGGCTCGACCTCGGGGGCGGTGTTGCTCAACGCTGAATGCTGCCCCCAGCCAAACTAGCGTGTCGCCGTCACTGTTCGCGCTCGCGCATCTCACGCTGGCGCATCGGCATGGAGTCGATCCGAGCAAACACGTCCCGCAGCGCCACCGGCAGCGCATAGCGATGCTTCTCGGTGCCGTCCTTCCCGACGAGCACGAGGGCCGCGTCGTCGGCATCAACGTCGTAGCGCTCACGCAGCGCCGGGCCCACGTCCGGGCTCAGGCGACCTATGTTCAGCCACAGGGCCGTCCCCTCGTGCGGAAGCGCCAGGACGAGAGCGTCCCGCTCGGCAACGGCGTCGTGCTGAGCCTGCAGGCGCGCCAGCGTGGCGACGAAGGCATCGAGCGTGTCGCTGGGCGCGAAGACGTAGAACAGGCGGTGCTGCCAGCGCTGTTCGGCTTCGTCAAAGGTGACGCCAGGACTTTGTGCCATAACGGGTATCCCTATGATCAGGGCCATGCCGAGCAGGAGAGCTCGGCTCACGCCCGCTGGCGCGTCGCCACGCGCGTGGGCTTGGTGTCAGGCGTGCGCGCGTCGATCTCCTCGCGCCAGGCACGGGTGAGAAAGGCATAGTCGAGCGCCTCGGTCGCGTCGCCGAAGCGCCGGTAGGCCTGGAAGCCGAGGTCCACGGGCGAGAGGCTCGCGAGCGGGGCGCTGCTCAGGTCGAGGATGCGGGCACGCGAGAGCCCCTGTCGGAACTCGCCGTGGAGTTGCCCGAGCACGCAAGCCTTGCCGTCAGCCAGTTCCAGCGACGTGGGGTCGAGGCGGCTCCACCAGCCGGGGTCGGCGTCGTCGAGGTAGGCCGCGCCGCGCGCCGCCCGCGAGCGGGCCAGGCCGAGCGTGATGTCGGAGGGCTGGCGGCTGCCAAACAGCGCTGCGAAGAACGAGCGGGCCATGACCGAGCAGGGTTTGGTGGACGGGTTGCCCTCCCTACTCCGCGCCCAGCGTGT
>JBCBNX010000010.1:0-111780 GCA_039821555.1 Bacteroidota bacterium | reverse complement strand
GTCGGTTCGCACTGTGTCGGTTCGCACTGTGTCGGTTCGCACTGTGTCGGTTCGCACTGTGTCGGTTCGCACTGTGTCGGTTCGCACTGTGTCGCCTGACACAGTGTTGCCTGACACAGTGTTGCCTGACACAGTGTCGCCTGACACAGTGTCTACGGCCGTAGAGCCGTCCGCCGCCGCGTCGGACGGTGGTGTGTCCCCCGAGTCGGTGCTGTCTTGCGTGGGCGCTGGCTCATCGACAGCCCCCGCTGCTGGCGTGAGCGTAAGGCGTCGGCCCTCGGGCACGGCGTCGGGCGAGACGGGCCGCTGGAGGTCGAAGTAGTCAAACGAGCGCCACACGTCGATGGCGTCGTCGTAGTGCGTGCTCAGCGGGTTGCCGGACTGGCCGCCGGGATAGACGCCGCGCCCGACGGGGCCCGACGCCGTAAACTCGACGACCATGCGCCACGACGCGGCGTGGGTGGTCGTGAACGAGGTCCAGCCGCCGCGCAGACTGCCCGTGCCCGGCGCCACCGAGCGCGAGAAGCCCGGGTGTGGGTAGGGCCCGCGCCACAGCGGCCGCAGCGCCTCCGACTGCGTGAGGTGCTGGAACTCGACGGCATGATGCTCGCCCCAGGTCCAGTCAGCCGGCTCGGGACCGTAGCGGTTCGACAGGACGCGCGCGGCCGCTTCGAGCGCCGCCCTGAGGAGGTCATCGCGGTTCTCCAAGCCCAGCGTGAACTGGATGTCCCACCAACGCGCACCGGGGTCCTCGATGAGCCGTCGGTAGAGCGTCAGGTCGCCCGGACGTAGCTCGCGGCCGTCGAACTCGTCCCAGCCAAGCGCATCGAGCTGGCGCAGGAAGAGCGCGAGCGGCAGCGCGCCCTCCGCGTCGAGGTCGGCCACGCCGTCCCAGCGGACGATGGCGTCGCGGGCCGCTGCGGCCTCGGCGCTCAGCCCCGAGAGCGTGTCGAGGAGCGGGACGTAGAGCCCGTGCTGCACGGCACGCACGTCCCCGTGGTAGCTCGCCACCTGATTCGGCGTGTGCGAGAGTTGTCCGTCGAGGAGTTGCTCGATGCGGAGGGCGCGGAAGCCCTCGCGCCAGTCGTGGCCGAGGTAGGTCGTGTCGGCCTCGCCCGTGGGCGGCTGGTTGGCCGAGAAGACGTAGCCGCTCTCGGGGTCGATGACGGTCGGGAGCGCCTCGAAGGGGACCATCGCGACCCAGTCGCCGTCGGTGCTCGCGCCATCAAGGAGGCCTGCACCGGAGCCGCCGCGTCGGATCGGATAGGCGCCGGTAGAACGGATGGCGATGCTTCCATCGGCGCTGGCGACCGTGACGTTTTGCATCGGCGTGTCCCAGGAGCGCAGCGCCTCCTGGAAGGCGTCCATCCCATCGGCGTGGATCATGTCCCAGAGCGCCTGCATCGTGCGGGCGGGCCGGTGCGCCGTCCACTGCACGGCGACGGGCTCGGGCACCTGTTCGAGGATCGGCCCCCAATGCGTGACGCCCAGCGTGGTCGGAATGGGATCGCCCCCCTTCACGTGGATCGTGTCCGGGACGAGGTCGATGTCGAGCCAGCGGCCGTCGTAGCGGTACTGCGTGCCGTCGTCGGAGAGGGTGAGGCGGTAGTGGTCGACTTGATCGCTGCCGGTGTTGGTGAAGCCCCAGGCGACGGCGTCGGTGAAGCCCGCCACGGGCAGCGGTGCGCCGGGGATGGTGACCCCGTAGACATCCATCGACGGGGTGACGAGACGGCACTCGTACCAGATGGCGGGCAGCGTCAGCGCGAGGTGCATGTCGTTGGCGAGTACGGGCCGCCCCGTGGCCGACCTCGTCCCGTTGACCGCCCACGAGTTCGATCCTTTGCCCGGGACCTCTGCGCCGCGACCCAGGATGCCGTCCGGAAAGCGCGCCACGATGTCGGCCCAGGCAAACCCATCGGACGCGCTCGTCGTGTCGGCAGGCTGCAGGGGAGCGCTGGGCGTGTCTGGCAGCAGGAAGAGCGAGTCAGGGACGAGGCTGTCGGGCGGCACCGTGCCTCGCTGGAGGTCAGCAGGCCGGAGCGCGCCGGTTCCGGGCACCACGGGTGCGTAGAGCGGCGCGAGCGACGGGAAGAGCCGCTCGTACTCCTCCGTACCGAGTTCGTCGCGGAGTTGGGTGTAGCCTGCCTTGTCGGTCCACCACGAAAGGTCATAGCTCATCGCCTGGAGCACGCGGAGCGTGTGGAGCGGCGTCCAGCGCTCAGGGGCGAGGTCCAACAGGCGAAACTCAAGCGGCAGGTCGCGGGGGTCAAGGGCGTCGGTGTAGGCATTCACACCAACGGCGAACGCTTCGAGCAACGCCAGTTCGAGGCCGCCCTCCTGCTCGATGCGCTCCAGGTTGCGCCGCGCCCCGAGTTCCATCCCGGTGCGCCGGAGGAAGCGGTCCGTCTCCACGAGGTCAGGCCCGAAGGCCTCCGCGAGCCGCCCCGCCGGCATCCGCGGCGTGAGATTGAGCTGGAAGAGGCGGTCTTGCGCGACCACATAGCCAAGGGCCTGCACGGCGTCGAGGTCGTGCTCGGCGAAGATGTGCGGCACGCCGCGCGCATCGCGCACGACGGTCACAGGACCCTCAAGGCCTGGCAGATCGAGCGTGGCCTCGTCCGGCGTCGCGGCAGCACGCGCGGTGCGGTAGAGCCCGTCGAGCGGATCGAGCCACGCGCCTACCCGCGGGATCGTCCCGAAGGCTCCGAGCAACGCCACGACCACAGCACCGGTGAGCAAAGCGAGGAGAAGAGGGCGCATCGGCGGGAAGTGTGAAGTGCAGCGGAGGAGTTTGAGAGCGCCGTAGGTTACGATGCCGGTTTGAGTTCACGCGGCACGCTGAACGTCCATCGCCTCACTTCGAACCTCGCACTTCACTTATGTCCACTGTGCGCGGGCCGCGTCGAGGTCGGCATCGCCAGGCGCGGGCGTCTCGTCGTCCGGGGCGCTGGGCTCGGGCGGCGCTGGGGGCGCGACCGGCTCAGGCGACGTGACGTTCGCCTCACCGAAGAGGTACTGCCCGAGTTCGTCGGAGGCGTTGGCATAGTCGAGCGCGCCCCGCGAGGTAATGTCCCGGTCGAAGATGGTGGCGCCGCCCTCGGCGAACTCGGCGAGTTGGGCGGAGGTGCGGATGACGTTGGCGAGGATGCGGTCGCCGTAGCGCTCGCGGAGGTAGTGGGTGTAGGCCGCGTGGTCGCGCTTGCGGGCGTCGACCTGTGTGAGCAGGAAGAACGGGTCGCCGAGCGTCGGGTTGAGCTTCTGGCGCACCGTCTGCACCGTGCGGAAGGTCTGCTCCGCCCCCACGACAGGCTGGTACTCCGGCGTGACGGGGATGAGCGCATAGTCCGACGTCACGAGCGCGTTCATGCTGAAGACGCTCACCGCCGCCGCGGTGTCGAAGATGATGAGGTCGTAGGGATGGCCGTGCTGGAGTGCCTCCTTGATCCAGAAAACGTCGGTGGGCTTGTTAAGCCCACGTTGGGCGCGCGTCATCCCGGTGGCCGCCGGGAGCAGGTCGAAGTTCTTGAGCCGCTGGATGCCGCCGAGCGCCCGGAGCGTCACCGCCGCGTCGAAGAGCGCCAGCGACGAGTCGGCGGGCATGGGGCGGCTGATGCCGAGCGTCTTCGTGAGGAAGCCCTGCGGGTCGAGGTCCACCAGCAGCACGCGCATCCCGGAGAGGCCGTAGGCGGCAGCGATGTGGAGGACGGACGTGGTCTTGCCCGTGCCGCCTTTGTGATTGACGGCGGTGAGAATCGGCATGGCAGCAGCGCGACGGCAGCGTGGGGTGAAGGGCCGAGTGGAGAGGGCGACAAAATACACGGGGCCGCGCGGTCCCGCTTGGCGATCCCGGGAGTCGCAGCAGGCTTCACGCAACGATGAGCAGGCCGCCTCGCCGACGGGCCTGCCCTGCGCCCAACCGCCTGCCGGGTACGTGAGTTGCGCGCCCACGCGGGTCGCTGGGCGCTTCTGGAACGGTTTTCCCTGGCTTCAAGGGGTCCATACGTGCTGGCTATAGCCGCGCCCCATTCCGCCGATACCAGGCGTGATCGTTCCGCTGTGCGTTCCCTACCCGCACGTCCCGTCTTTATGCCCCCCCCTGTCCAGGCTGCTTCTGGCTCATCGCACCCCTTCCGCGCTCCGGTGTGGATGTTGCTGTCGGGTGTCCTTATGGGGCTCAGCCTCCCGCCAGCAGGGCTGTATCCGCTCGCCTGGCTTGCCCTCGTGCCGCTCGTCGTCCGCTGGCTCCACAGCCCGTCACCGTGGTTGTCCTTTGGCGATGCCTACGCAGCGTTCCTCGCGATGTCGGTGGTCGGCGGCTACTGGTCGCTGCTGCATGAAGAGCCGGCTCAAGCGATGAGTGCCGGGGTGTTACTCCTCGTCCTACCCTCGCTGATGGGGCTCCCCTTTATGTTGGGCTGGGTCGTTCGCCAGCGCGTCGGTCCGGTGCTTGGCTTCGCGGCCCTCGCCGCTTCCGCCCTGGTCATGGAGCACGTGATCGGAGGCTGGGCAATCCCGCTTCCCTGGGCACAAGTCGGGCATACGCAACTCGCGTCGCTGACCTTGCTGCAGGCGGCTGACCTGAGCGGGGTGTCCGCCTTATCCGCATGGCTCTGGATCGTGGGCGGGCTGGGCGCGTGGGTCGTCGTGACGGAGAGCTACGTCTGGCCCGTCTTTACGAACCGTACGGTGGCGCTACTCGTCCTCGCCATTGCTTTCATGTTGCCGTTTCTCTACGGCACCTACCGGCTCGAACGCATCTCACCCGACGTGCGCGGCCTACGCATCGGGCTAGTGCAGCCGTCCCTCCCGCCGCAGCAGTGGCTCCACTCCGACCCTGCGGCGCGCATCGACCACCTCGCCAGCCTCTCCACCTCGCTCCTGAAGCACGGGGGCGCGCCTGTTGCGAGCGCCGAGGCTGGGTTTAGCGCTCCCTACCCTTCGCGGCCGCACACCATCGATGTGGTCGTGTGGCCGGAGCTGGCCCTTCCTGTCTACGCGGACGTGAGCCGCACGGAGCGGCTCTACCGACGGGTCAACGCCTGGGCCCAGACGCAACAGGTCACGCTGCTTGCCGGAGCCGCCACGCTCCCCGACGGCACTACGCCTGCCGCAGCCACCCAGCGGTTCAACTCGGCGTTGCTCTTTGACGCCGAGGGAGCGCTTCAGCGCAGCGACCAAACCCGTATCCACCGGGCCTTCGACGGAGCCCGCTTCGTGGAGCCCCCGACCGAGGTCCCTCAGACACAACCCCACTGGCGCATCGCGCAGGCCGAGCAACCCTTCGCGGCAGCCTCCGACAAGCAGCCACTGAGACTGCCCAAGGGCCGCCTAGGCACGCTCATCGGCTTCGAGGCGCTGTTCTCCCAGGAGGCGCGCAGCCTCGTCCGGCAGGGCGCCGACGTGCTCATGGTGCTCTCCCAGGACGATTGGTGGGGGACCCAGACCGCGTCCGATATGCACTTCGCCCTAGCGCAGCTTCGTGCCGTCGAGACCCGGCGCCCCGTAGTCGTTTCCACAGTGAACGGCGCGACGGGCGTGGTGGAGCCGAGCGGCGCGAGCCAGAAGTACGACGCGACGGAGCAGCCCATTGGCGCCTATCGCGTGCTGCTGTCGGCCTCCGAGGCCGCCTATGTCCGATACGGCAACGTGGTCCTCAGCGGCTCGTGGCTCCTGCTCGTCCTCGTGTCGATCGCCTATGCAGCGCGGACCCTCCGCCCCCACCGACCGAATAAGGCAGACCCTGTGCATCCTCCAGCCGACGACAACGAGTTCGTCTCGTCGCGCAAGGGCGGCCTCGCCTGGCCGGAGGAGTCCACGGCCTACGACGACCTCGTCCTCGATCAGGAGGATCTCAACGCGCTCCCTTCGTTCGGAGCGCTTTCGCACGCTCCGTACGCCGCCATCGAGGAGCCGTCTGTGCAGGCTCCGCCGATGCCTCCGGTGAATAGCTTTCAGGAGCGCCTCGCGGCTCCCTCGCCGTTCTTGGGCGACGGTGGCTTCGAGGGGAACACGCCGTCTGCTCCCTCCGTCACGCAGGCCGCCGCTTCCCCCCCGCCTGAAGACAACCCGTGGTACGCCTCTCCGTCCCCCTCGTCCTCGCCTCCGGCTCCCCCCGCCGACGCCGACTCCTCCGCTCCCTGGGCCTCCCCTTCGAGGTTCACGTCTCCGGTCACCCCGAAGACTTCCCCACCGACGTCCCGCCCGGAGACGCCGTAGCGCGCCTCGCGCTGGAGAAGGCCCAACTCGTTGCCCCGGCGCACCCCGAGGCGCTCATCCTGGCTGCCGACACCACCGTCGTCCTAGACGGCCGCGTGCTCGAAAAGCCGACAGACGCAGACGACGCCAAGCGGATGCTCCGGGACCTCTCGGGCGCTACGCACACGGTCTATACGGGCGTCGCGCTGCACCACCTCGCCAGCCAGCGCACGGTCCACACCGCCGAGGCCACGCAGGTCACGTTCGGCACGCTCAGCGACGCGGAGATCGACGCCTACGTCGCCACTGGCTCCCCGCTCGACAAAGCCGGGGCCTATGGCATTCAGGACGACCACGGCCCGCTGTTCGTCGAGCGCATCGAGGGCGACTTCTACAACGTGGTGGGCTTGCCGCTGCGCCGGGTCTACCGTCTGCTGCGGGAGCACTTTGGTGACTTGCTGGTTTGAGGGCTTCGCTCTCATCTCACCTCCGCTCGTCGCCCCATGTCTGCTGCCCGCCCTCGCGTCCGCCTGCTTCAGATTCGAGAGCGGCCGGCCATCCTAGCCGAGGAGCAGGAGAGCTTCCGGATCCGCTGCGGCCTGGAGCCCGAGCAGCTCGTCGTCACGAACGTGCTCCGCGACCCGCTCCCGACATCGCTGCTGGACGGGGTCGAGGCCGTCATGATTGGCGGCGCGGGGGCCTACTCGGTGACGCAGACGTTTGACTGGACGGCAGCCCTGCTCGCGCTCGTCCATGCTTGCGCCGATCGTGCGCTTCCGCTGTTCGGCTCGTGCTGGGGCCATCAGTTCATCGCGCGGGCCTTCGGGGGCCGTGTGGTCAACGCGCCCCACCGATCTGAGATGGGGACCCACCGCGTGCACCTGACGCAGGCCGGACAGACCGATGCGCTCTTCGGTCAGCTTCCGCCCACGTTCGAGGCTCAGATGGGCCACCAGGACTGGGTCGAGACGCTCCCGGCTGATGCCATCGAGCTAGCCACCAACGACCGCGCGCCGCATCAGGCGTTTCGGATGGCCGGGCTTCCGATCTACGGCACGCAGTTCCACAGCGAACTCAACGCCGCCGCCGAGCGCGACCGTCTCGTCACCTACCGCGCCTACTATCCCGAGATGCAGGACGGCGCGCGCTTTGAAGCCGTCGTCGGCGGCGTCCGGGACACCCCAGAGGTGGATGCGCTGCTTGCGGCGTTCTTGGCTACCTACGCCGCGCCTGAAGTGCGCAGCAGCCCCGTGAGTTGATCGACCACCCTACCGTGTGGCCTCATCGAAGGCGGGGATGGCATCGAGGAACGTGTAGTGCTGCGTCTCAACCTCGACGCGGCAGCAGTAGTGATCCAGTCCGTTCGTCACGACAAGGTAGGGCGCCTGCACGACGGAGTTGTACCGCGCTGCCTGGTCGAAGACGCCCTGGTTGATCGGGACCGACGCGGCCTTGCACTCGGCGAGGAGCAGCGGCTGGTGGTCGCGCCCGACGGCGAGGACGTCCGCCCGATGTGCGGCCTGGAGATACCGCACCTCCCGCTCGATGGCGAGGAGGCCGGGCGGGTATGCGAGCGCCCCGATGAGGTAGGCGACGAGGTGTTGTCGCACCCATTCCTCCGGGGTGAGCCGCACCCAGCGCCGCCGCACGGGGTCGAGCACGTCGCGGCCACCGTCCCGTTCGCGGGTTTGCAGCGCGGCGGCTGGCAGCGTCAACTCGGGGAACGCACCGGCCACTTGCTCAGCCGCCGTCGGCTGTGGATTCCACCGTGACGTGCTCGGCAAAGAACGCAGCGGCACGGCGCTCCGACCAGTAGGCGCCCTCGCGCGTCACAAAGCCGACGTGGCCGCCGTAGGCTGAGACCTCTAGGGTCACCTTCGAGTTGGCTTCTGCCTCGGCGTGCGGGTAGCACGCGGGCGGCAGGAACGGATCGTCGGCGGCGTTGAGCAGCAGCGTGGGCACCGCGATGCGGTGCAGGTGCGGCTTAGCGGAGCACCGCGCCCAGTAGTCATCTGCATCGCGGAAGCCGTGGATCGGGGCCGTGTAGGCGTCATCGAAGGCCTGGAACGTACGCATGCGGTCGAGGCCTTTGGTTGAGAGCGCTGGATAGCGCTGGGCCTTCTCGTAGACCTTGCGCCGCAGCTTGCGCATGAAATAGAGCATGTAGCCCTGATTGTCCCAACGGGCGAGATGCGCCGCCCCCGCCGCGAGGTCCACGGGCACGGAGATCGCCACGGCGGCCGCGATGCGTCCGGGAGCTGTCCCTGCTTCCTCGGCGAGGTACTTCAGCGTGAGGTTGCCGCCGAGGCTGAAGCCGACCAGCGCGAAGGTGGTATAGGCGGAGCGCTCGGCGTGCTGGAGGACGCGCCGAAGGTCGTCCGTCGCGCCGCTGTGGTAGCTCCGGAGCAGGCGGTTCGGCTCCTCGCTGCAGCCCCGAAAGTTCCACGCGAGCACGTCGAATCCGGCCTCGTGGAGGGTGCGCGCCATGCCGACCATGTAGGGCCGGTGGGTGTTGCCTTCGAGGCCATGGGCCACCACGGCGAGCGGGCGGGGCGAACCCGAAGGCTCGTGCGCGAGCCAGTCGAGGTCGAGGAAGTCCCCGTCGTCCGTGTCGAGGCGTTCGCGGCGGTAGGGCACCGGCGGCACGCCGCGGCCGAGCGAGGCGAAGACGGTCTGAGCGTGCCCGCTGCGCAACCACCACGGCGGCTGGTAGGCAGGTGCCGGGGTGGCCGCCTGCGCCCCGCTGGTGTTCTGTACGCCGCTGGCTGCCTGTGCCGTCGTCGTCTGCCGCGTCGTCGTCTGCCGCATCGTCGCCTAGCTCGCCTCGGCGAGGGCCTCCGTCGGGCGCTCGCGCCGCACGTGCCGCTGGGCGACACGAGGCGAGGTCGGCTCGACGCGCTCGGCGGCACGCTGGCGGAGCAGCCGTCGGACGTAGAGGCGACGCATCGTCTTCGAGAGGCGCACGTAGCCCAGGAACCGAAGCAGGGCGTACACGAACGCCACGAGCCCGACCAGCAGCACCGCAGCCCGCACCATGCCGCCTGAGGCAATGAGCACGGCCGTGATCCCGAACACCATGCCCACCCCGTAGAGGACGAGCACAGCCCGGCGATGGCTCGCGCTGCTGCGCCGGACGCGATGATGGATATGATCCCCGTCGGGCATGAATGGCGAGCGGTGCTGCGCAATTCGACGGAAGAACGTCACCGACGTGTCCATGATCGGTAGGCCGAGCGCGATCACCGGGACGAGCAGCGCCAGCAGCGGATCGGCGTGCCCCGTGCCCTGGATGCTGTACATCGCGAGCAGAAAACCCAACACGAGGCTCCCGCTATCGCCCATGAAGATGGAGGCCGGGTTGAAGTTGAAGACCAGGAAGCCGACGAGCCCACCCGCGAGCGCCAACGCCAGCACGACCATGCCGATGTCGCCGTTCGATGCGAAGGCCACGGCCAGCGCCAGCAGCGCGACCATGCTGATTCCACCCGCCAGACCGTCCAAGCCGTCTAGCAAGTTGATCGCGTTGATGATGCCGACGATCCAGAGGAGGGTGAACGGCAGCGCGATCCAGAGCTGATGGTAGACACTCAGGTTCTCAATGAACGGGATCCCATCGAGCCGGAAGTGGAAGCCGGCAGCCACCATGAAGTAGGCCACGACTAACTGGACCGCGAACTTCCGTTTGAAGCCAAGGCCGTGGATGTCGTCGTAGAGCCCGGTGGCAAAGAGGACCAGGGCGCCGCCCCATACGGCCCACGTGCGGGGCGGTATGTCGAACGGCAGGCCGTCTTGGACGAGGTAGGCCAGGGCGAGCCCGGCGGTCAGTCCCGCGAAGATGGCGATGCCTCCGACGCGGGGGACGGGGACCGTGTGGATCTTGCGGGCGTCGGGGATATCGACCCAGCCAAACCGGAACGCGGCGGTTCTGAACGTGGGCGTCAGCACTAGGGCCACGCCGAGGGCCGCCAGGAAGATGAGCGCAAGCAGGACGAGCGCAGGAGCCGAGGCGAGAGTCGAGAGCAGGGAGCTGAGTGACGCAAACGCAACGAGCGCAGGAGCGGTAGCCAAAATGAGGATTGGGATGGCTCGAACAGGGGTGTGCGGGTATGGGAAGCAAATATGCTTCCGACTCGGCGCGCTTGCGGTGGTCAGCCGACGCCAGGGCTTTGAAGCTGGGTGAGGGCTTGCGCTTCGGCTCGGCAGTGCAGGGGTGATCTGACCTCTGCCAAGTCCTGTGACGCTGGCAAGAAAGTAAGGCTCTACCTCGCCCCCATGTCAATCCCTCCCACTATGATGCTGTAAACCTTCAGAACTCCACACGACTTTGTCGCTGCTCCATAGCACCGCGCACCCGTCAAGCTCGGCTGTCCAGCCCCCTCTGCCCTGCTTCGGCATTGCGCTTCGGCATTGCGCTTCAGCATTGCGCTTCGGCATTGCGCTCCAGCACGGCCTGGCCCTCACTCACCGAAGCCTTCCGAGGCGAGCTTCGAGCCGGTCCCAGTAGCGGCGGCTCAACCGCAGCGTGGTGTCGTCGCGCAGCCGCACCCGGTAGTCGCCGTGGTCGCTGGGGCGCAGCGCCACAACCCGGTCGAGGTTGACGAGCGACGACCGGTGGATGCGCACGAAGCCGTGCGGCGCGAGTTGCCGCTCCAGCGCGGCCATCGTCTCACGGATCAGGTGGCGGCGCCCGTCGACGTGCAGCACCATGTAGTCACCCGCAGCTTCCACCCAGTCGATGGACGCGACTTCCACGAAGACGATCTGCCCGCCGCTCTTCACCATGATGCGGTCCGGCGTCACCTCAGGCGACACCGACGGCTCCTGGGCGGCCTGGCGCTCGCTCACGCGCGTGCAGGCACGCTCGAAGGCCGCGAAGAAGCGCGCATCGTCGTAGGGCTTCAGGAGGTAGTCGAGGGCGCGGGCCTCGAAGGCGCGCAGGGCGTAGTGGTCGAACGCCGTCACGAACACGGTCACCGGCATCTGCGCCGCGCCGATCTCGTCCACGACGGCGAACCCGTCGCCTTCGGGCATCTGCACGTCCAGGAAGACGAGGTCGGGGCGGTGCTGGCGGATGGCGCGGACCGTGGCTGCGCCCGTCGCAGCCTCCCAACGCACCTCGGCCTCGGGGCGGTCGCGCAGCAGAAGCCCGACCGTCTCACGGGCGAGGGGCTCGTCGTCGGCAACGAGCACGCGGAGCGGAGCAGGGAACGCGGTGGACATCGGTTGACCTCGGCAAAACTACTCGGGTTCGCTGACCCACTCTGCGACGGAACGGGGGGTCTCGGCGCGGACGAAGGGCAGGGTAAGGTGGACGCTGAATCCGTCGCCCTCCTCGGCTCCCCCCACGTCGAGCGTGAGGTCGGCGTCCGCGCCGTAGAGGGCGTTGAGGCGCGCCCGGACATTGCCAAGACCCACGCCTTCGCGGACGGCCCCCTTCTCGGCGCCGGGCCCGCTGTCGCGCACTTCGAGGACCAGCTTTGCCTGGCGTCCAGCTCCGACCTTCCGCGCCCGAATCGAGATCGTGCCCTCGGCCGCATGGGGCGCAATGCCGTGCTGGATGGCGTTCTCGACGAGCGGTTGGAGGATCCAGATCGGCACCGCAGCGGAGGCGGCGGCCAGGCTCACGTCGTGCTCCACGTGGAGCCGATCCCCAAAGCGCACCATTTCGATGTCGAGGTAGCGCTGGACGACGTCGAGTTCCTGGCGCAGCGGTACGGTGTGGCGCCCCTCGGTGTCGAGCGCCAGCCGGAGCAGGTCGCCGAGGCGCGTCAGCATGGTCACGGCCTGCCGGTCTTCCCCCTTGCGCACCGTCGCGGCGACGGAGTGCAGCGTGTTGAAAAGGAAGTGTGGGTTGAGTTGCATCTTGAGCACCCGCAGCTCGGCCTCGGCCAGTTGTGCCGCCAACCGTCCGGCCTGCCGCTCGCGGGCGTGCGCGAGCCGGGCATAGTCGAACGCCCAGGTCCCCCCGACTACCACCGCATAGGCGACGGCGTTGACGGCCGCGCGTAGCGTGACGTGCGCCTCGAAGCCCGCGAGCGTCCAGCGCTCCATGAGTCCGCCGAGCTGAAACGCCGCCATGCTACCGACAGCGTGCAGGGCCATCACGACCGTGAGCCCCAACGCGTGGATCACCACCGTCGCCCACCCGCCCTCGGGCATGGCGCGCCGCGCCAGCCACACCACCGGCGGCGTCAGCGCCATCCACAGCACCCATGTCGGCACGGTTGTCCAGAGCGCATGCGCCCAGTCGACGTCGGTGCCAGCGAGGGCACTCTGGAGGTAGGTCTGCCCCAGTGCCACGGCCGCCGGGACGGTCCACGCCGCGACGATGGCGACGGTGACCCACGCTCGGTCGGCCGGGGCCAAGCGAGGCGGGTACGTACGTGATTCGGCGACGCGGGCAGACACAGACGGTGGAGGCTCTGGAGAACTCGTCGGATGAACGAACTACCCAGACGAAGGTGACGAGCGAAACGGTACGCCCTCCCAAACAAAAGTACCAGGCCTCGTTCCAAGGGCTGCGACGAGCGGCAATGCGGCGCGACGAGCGGACCGCGCAGGCGCTCACGCTTCTGGCGCGGCCTCCGGGGGGGTGTAGACGAGGCACCCAGCCTGAGAAGGGTGGTCCTCTACGAGCCAGTCTCCGGGAACGTTACGCAGCACCCAGAGCGTCACGGCGTCGCCGCCCGCCGCCACCGTGAAGAGGAAGCCGAACGCCGTCCACATCCCCCACCCCATCGCTGCGCCGACCAGCGCTGGCACCAAGCCCAGCACGACGCCGGGCGTCGCTGCCGCCACCCGGTAGGCCTGGGCGGTCATGGGGACCTGGCAGTGGGCATAGGGCGAGAGCGCCTTCCAACTGAACCCGAACCGAATCGCCGACCAGGGCACACCGCCGCGCAGGTGCCAGGCGAGCCCGTGCAGGAACTCGTGCGTCACGACTCCGACTCCGAGGCCGACGAGCCACCGCCCCCCGACGAGCCAGTCGTCGAAGCCGCGCGCCAGGTCGACGATGCCGTGCGCGTGGTTGTGCGCGACGAGCATGACAGCACCCAGCGGTAGGATGAGTGCGAGCGCGTAGAGGTTGGCGGCCCACACCGAGACGGAGTGGTCGCGCGCGGTGGAGCGAGGTAGCGATTGTGCGTCCATAAGCGGCGTCTCGGTCGTGCCGTGCAACTGCGGGGGAGTCCGGGCGTAGGTCGGCCCGCTTCGATCGTCCCCAACATCCGTTCCGGCTCTGCCGTCCAGCCCCATGCCCCGCACGCTCGTTGTCCTGTTGGCGCTTGCCACGCTCATCTGCACCCTCCCGGCCGCAGCGCAGAGCGCCACGACCCAAGACGCTGCCGTATCGGATTCGACGCGCGTGCCCCTGATGCTGTGGTCGCTCTCCGACGCCGACAACACCGTCTACCTCCTCGGCTCGATCCACTTCGCGCGGCCCGACCTCTTCCCGCTCGCTGCCCCCATCGAGGCGGCCTACGACCGCGCCGACGTGGTCGTGTTCGAGATTGACCTCGCCGACATGCAGGCGCAGGCGATGTCACTCGCGCAGCGCGGGATGTTCGCCGACACCACGACGCTCGCGGGCGTGCTGCCAGACAGCCTCTACGACCGCGCCGTCGCCGCCACGGCACCACTCGGCCTGCCCGAGGCGGCCGTGGCAAAGATGGAGCCCTGGATGCTCAGCCTCACCCTGTCGAGCCTGGAACTGATGACGAGCGGCTACGCGAACGGCATCGACCAGCACTTCTACGAGCGCGCCGTCGCCGACGAGAAGGCCGTCCGCGCGCTGGAGACGGTCGCCTTCCAGATCGACCTCTTCGACACGATGACGATGGCGACCCAGACCAGCTTCCTGCGGTACACGCTCGACGGGGCAGGCTCGATGGCCACGATGCTAGACGGTATGACGACGGCGTGGGCTCACGGCGACACCGCCGCCCTCGATGCGTTCATGAACGACGGCTTCGTCAACTTCCCCGAGGTGAAACAGCGCCTGCTCGGCGACCGGAACGCGGCGTGGGTCCCGCAGATCGAGGCTCTCCTCGACGGCGCCGACGATGCGTTCGTGGTGGTCGGCGCCGGCCACCTCGTCGGCGGCGAGAGCGTGATGGCGCTGCTTGAGGCGCAGGGACACCGCGTCACGCAGCGCTGGAGCACTCCGCGCTAGTCGCCGGACGCCGCAGCAGATGAGGGCTCACCCTCGGTGTAGCCGACGTAGACGCTGACGCGCCAGAGAACGCCGGTGCCGCTGCGGAGCTCCACCGCAGCCTTCAGGAACGCGGCCAGCGCGCGCACGAACGGAAGCCCCCTGGCCCCTGAGCGCTCCAAGCTGAACCCTTGAGGCAGGCCCCGGCCGTCGTCTTCGACCTCGAGATGAAGGTGCGCCTCCTCGTGGCGCAAGCGAAGCACGACGGTACCGGTCTGCCGACCCACAAAGGCATGTTCGATGGCGTTGAGGACGAGTTCGTAGACGATGAGGCCGAGGGGAGCGGCGTAGCGCACGGGCACGCGGAGCGGGGCCTCTACCCGCACACCGACCCCCGTGGCGAGGCTACCTCGCCGCAGCAGCACGTAGTCCCCGAGTGCTCCGAGGAAGCCCTGCATGTCGATCTCGACGCCCTGGCGCACCACCCGGTGCCGAAGCAAGCGGAGCACCTCGGCCTGGCCCAGCAAGCGACTGCGGTCGGGGATCGGCCCGCCATCGCCAAGCTGCTGGTCCAGCAGAAAGGCTGCGAGGGCGAGCCCCGTCTCTTCGGTGTCGCCCGCAGCCGGAAACCGTGGCGCTTTCGGCTTGGCACCCAGCCCCTCCGGTGCTGTCGCCGCGGCGGCCATGAGCCGCTCAGCGGCGGTCGTGGGCAAGGCCTCGCTGCCTGCATACGTTGCCACACGTGGTCGGACAAACGGCAGACCTACCGGGCCGCCTGCACCAGCCTCGTCTGCGTGGACGTTGTCGGGCAGAGCGTCTCCAGACATAGGCCCCGGGCTCGCCTCGCGCTGCCCATCTAGGTCGGCTTCCGACTCGATGTCTGGGAGCACAACGTCGGGCAGCGCTCTATCAGGGAACGCGTTCTGCCCAGGAGGAGCGGCCGTATCGGCGGTCACGTCCGGCTTCGCAGCGGGCACAGCCACAGACTCAGGCACAGCCACAGACTCGGGCACAGCCACAGACTCAGGCACAATCCGAACGCCAGCAGGGCGGCGTGGCCGCCTGCGGTGTTTTCGTCGGCGTCGGCGCACGGCCGTCCGGATCCGGTACCGGCGCCACGCCGTGAGGCTCCAGAGCACGAGCGCCATCCCGATGGCGCCGAGGGTGAGCGCCCCTGTCACCATCGCCACCCGGCGGCGCCATCGTAGTTGCTCGGCCTCCAGTAGGTCCTGCGTGCGCTCGTCGCCCAGGAGCCGCTCCGCCTCGCGCGTGGCTAGGGCAGCCAGGAGGCTGCGCTCGAGGTCAGTACGCTGCGCGGCGAGCTGCTCCACGAACTCAGCTTCCTGCAGGCCCTCGGCGCGGCGCAACGTCCGATAGGCCAGGTCGTGCTGCCCGATGCTTGCCGACGTCGCCGCGGCCAGGCGCAGGCTCTCAGCCTGCTCAGCGACCAGACCCGCAGCCTGTGCCGCCTCAGCGCTCTCGACGGCCGCGATCCGCGCTTCCTGCCCCCGACCCGCGAGGAGGTACGCCCGGCTCTGCGCCCGGAGCAGCGCAATCTGGGCGGGCGGATCGTCCTCGGAAAACGGCACGGCGGCACCGAAGTGCACGGCGGCCTCCTCGAAGCGATCGAGCGCTTGGAAGCTCGCGCCCAACCCACGGTAGGCCTGCCCTTGCCGCGCACGGTCGGCCGCGCCTTCCGCGATGGCGCGCGCGCGCCCGTAGGTGTCGAGCGCGTCCTCGTGCAGCGCATTGGCGCGCTGTGCCGCGCCGAGCAGCAGCAGCGCCTCTGCCTCAACCGCAGGATTACCGGCTTCCGTAAGTCTCGGAACTAGCTCGCCAATCCCTACGAGCGCCGTCCCCGCAGCGCCCACCTCAAGCTGGGCTCGGATGCCTGCAAACGCACTTGTGTCCGGTGTGACCGCTCGCGCCGTACCGACTTGTGCCCACGCCGGACCTCCTGCAACGCATGCCCACAGGCACGCCGATGCGAGCAGTAGCACGCGCCGCGAGGCAACAGCAGAGGAATCTGGGGCAGAGGAGAAGCGCAAGCGCAGAGGACCGAGCGCGGGTGATAGAACGGGGAGCTACGCTGGGGGCGCGCGAGCCAAGTTGTATGAAAAGCTACCAGGCCATGTCGGTTCAAGTCTAGGTCGATTTAGGCGACCCCGGGTGCGGCGTTGGGCGTCGGCGCTCCTGGCATCATCATCAACACCCGATGCGTCAACACCCGATGCCGTCAGCGCTTCATACGGCGAACCCCGTCCGCCACGACGCGGGGCTTAGGCACCACCACGAGCTCCTCAGCCCGGAACGGATCTACCACGATCGGTACGTAGCGATACGTCTCGAAGAAGCCTGCGCCGCGTTGGTTGAGCGCGCCGATCGCCTTGCGGAGGTGCTCGTAGGCGGCCGGTCCCACTACGATCGCGTGTGGCTCCTCTCCAGACTCCTGCAGCACACGCAGTTCGTCGTCGACGAGGGCGAGGATGGTCTCGCGGGTTGGGCGGTGTTGGCAGACAGTCATCGGGGCAAGCGGGTCGGTGTTTGTGGATGCTCCGTACGCGGAGGCATTCGGGGTGTAGGTTGGAGTCGGCCCATCATCATCTCTTTCAGCCTTCACGCACCGTGCTGCACGCGACCGACTCCATTCAGACACACGACGGGACGACGCTGTTCACGCGCGCCTGGTCGCCGGAACTCGGCAACGTACGCGCCGAGGTGCTGCTCGTGCATGGCATCGCCGAGCACTCGGGGCGCTACGCCCACGTCGCGGCCCACCTGATGATGCATGGCTTCCGCGTCATCGCCTACGACCAGCGCGGTCATGGCGAGTCGTCGGGCGAGCGTGCCTACATCGAGACGTTCGACGCACTCGTGACGGACCTCCGCCGTGTCCACGAACGCTTGCCGTCGCTGCGTGCCACCGTGGGCGGCGACGAGGCGGCCCCGCCGCTCTTTCTGCTCGGCCACTCGCTCGGCGGCCTCGTGGTGGCGCGCTACGTCACCGAGCACGGTACCGACGGCCTCGCTGGCGTTGTGCTCTCCTCGCCCGGCCTGCGGACCGACGTGGCTCCGCTCCTCCAAAAGATTGCGGCGCCCATCGCACGCCTGGCGCCCCGGCTGCCCACGGTCAAACTCGACATGAAGGGGCTCTCGCGCGATCCCCGCGTGATCCGCAACTACCAGGAGGACCCGCTCACGCACACCGGAGCCATCCGCGCCCGCACCGGCCACGAGACCATCGAGGCCATGAAGCAGGTAGACGCCTCGGCGTTTCGCGTGCCGCTCTACGTATTCCAGGGCAGCGCCGACCGCATCACGAGCCCTGACGGCTCCCGCGCGCTCGTGGACAACGTAGAGGCGAATGTCCCCGGTGCCCAGACTACCCTCCGCCTCTACGACGGCCTCTTCCACGAGACGATGAACGAGCCGGAGAAGGAGACGGTGCTCGCCGACCTCACGGCGTGGCTCCTGTCTCAGGTGTAGCGACATCCCGCAAGCCGAGGCCCGTCTGGTAGGAACCGGGGCGCCCCATTGCCGCGCCTTTAGCCCACACAAGCATCGCGCCAGCGTGACGGACTGTGCGCGTGGATAGCACAGTGCTGCGGAGGCCCACCGCTTGATCGGGCGCAGGTAACCGCTTACGCACGAAGCGCCTTGCTGCATGCGTACCGGATTTCACCGCGGCTCCTCGCCGGATTCGTGCGGGCTGCACGCCCGATTGAAGGAAGCTGCACGGTCCTTGCACAGGCCACACCCGTACGTTTTCTAGCCTCCCGCTCCCACCCTCCTAGCCCGCTCCACCCATGACACGCGGCATTGTTACAGCCTACGACGCCAAGAAAGGCACCGGCTACGTCCAGCGCTCTGAAGACGCCGACCGCATCCCGTTCTCCTCGCGAGCGCTCCTCGGCCCGATCCCCAACGTCGGCGACCGCGTTGAGTACAACGTGATCGGCGGCAAGATTGGCTGCCGCGCGGGCGTCGTCCGCCCGATCCGGTAAGCTCGACCCGGTAAAGTTCGGCGTCTACTCGACCCAGACGGACACGTCCTCCAGCGGCTTGCGCTGGAGCGCCGGCACCTGCGCGTCGTCAGCGGGATAGCCGATGGGAAAGAGGATGTAGGGGCGCTCATTGGCTGGGCGCTCCAACAGCGTGCTCAGGAAGCGCATTGGGCTCGGCGTATGCGTGAGCGTGGCGAGGCCTGTCCGGTGCAACGCCGCGATGAAAAGCCCGGCCGCGATGCCGCACGACTCCTGGACATAGTAGTGCTTTACCTTCGCGCCCGCGTCGTCGAGGCCGTAGTTCTGCGCGAACAGGACCACGATCCAGGGCACCGTTTCGAGGAACGGCTTGTGCCAGTCGGTCCCGATGGGCGCGAGCGCGTCGAGCCACTCGTCAGACATGCGCCCGTGGTAGGACTCGTATTCCTCCTGCTCGGCCGCTTCGCGGATGCGGCGCTTGGTCGCGGGGTTGCTCACCGCCACAAACGTCCACGGCTGCATGTGCGCCCCACTCGGGGCCGTGCTCGCCGTACGGATGGCATCCTCGATGAGCGCGCGCGGCACCGGCCGATCGGAGAAGTCGCGCACCGAGCGGCGGCGGTCCAGGTCCTCGAAAAAGGTGCGCGCCCGGTCCGCCATCGTCTCGGGGGAGTACGCGTGGAAGTCGAGCGGAAGAAAGCCGTCGGCGTCAGCCATGGAGCAGGGCGCGGTCGTAGGTGAGTTGAACGAGGCCGCTCGGAAACGACGTGCTGGCGATCAGACGAAGGGCTGCGCCCGGGAGCGTGCCGTCGAACAGAGGAATACCGTCGCCGAGTAGGACGGGGTGAACCGAGAGCACGTAGCGGTCGATGAGCGCGGCCTCGCGGAAGCTACGCACGAGCGCGCCGCCGCCCACGAGCCACACATCGCCACGGAGCGATGTCTCCCGAAGCGAGGCGAGCCACGCAGCCACATCGCCCTCGGCGACCTCGGCGACCTCGGCGACCTCGGCAGGCACGCCCTCGGGTATGTCGAGCGGGCGGTGGGTGAATACGGTCGTGGGAATGTCTCCGTAGGGCCAGGGACCGAACCCGAGCACCTGGTCGAAGGTCGCCCGCCCCATCACGAGCGCACCGATGGTGCCGAAGAAGTCGGTGTAGCCGTAGTCGGCATCCGTGAAGAGCCAGTCCACGCCGCCGTCCACGTCCGCGACGAAGCCGTCGAGGCTCGTGGCGATGAAGAGGACGACGCGGGGCATGGTTGATTGACGATTGACAGGTGCCAGCCTACACAGCTCTTATCAAGCCAAAAACGGAACCTTTTCGAACGCGATCTCCCTCATCATCAATACGTTGCCTTGTCCACGCGGGCATTGAAGGCGTCGAAGACCGCCTGGCACTCGTCGCGCAGGAAGCCCGAAACGATCTCGACATCGGTCTGGCCGATCTCCTTCAGCGTCTCGTTCGAGACGGCGAGTTCGTTGAAGCCCGAGACCTCGGCATCCGCGATGGAGGTCCCAAAAACGATGCGTTCGATGCGCGCCCAGTGGATCGCCGAGAAGCACATCGGGCACGGCTCCGTCGTCGAGTAGATCGTGCACCCCGACAGGTCGATCGTGCCGAGTTCGAGACACGCCTGGCGCAGGCAATGTACCTCGGCGTGCGCAGTGATGTCGGTGGTGAGCCACACCACGTTGTGCGTGCACGCCACGACGGCCCCGTCCTTCACGATGCAGGCCCCGAACGGGCTCTGCCCTTTCGCAACGCCCTGCATGCCCGCCTCGATGGCAAGCCGCATGAATCGCTGATCGTCTTCGAAGGAGGCGGGAGAGGCGTGCATAGAACGGAGCGGCGTGCGGTCAGGATGGGAGCGTGGCTGAGGACGACGCCCAGCCGCTTCTAACTTCGGCAATCGCCGCGCGCGCGTCCACCCGTCAGCCGTCGCTGATCTCGTAGCTCACGACGACGCTGACCGTCACGCGGGATTCGTTGGCGAGGAGCATCTGGGACTGGGCGAGCATGGACACCTCGGCCATCTCCTCGAAGCCCATGCCGTTGCCCTCGCCGTTGTAAGCCCCGCGCTCGCGGACGCTCACCACTGGGCCTAGCGCGACGCCGGCTGCAGCGGCGACCAACTCGGCGCGGGCCTGGGCGCGCCGCATCGCCTCGGCGAGCACCGCGTCCTGGATGCCCTCCGGGTCGCGGACCGTGTACCGCACCTCGACGTTGCGGCCGCGGACGGCGAGGGCAGCTTCGAGGTCGGCGGCGTCGCGGGCGAGTCCCACCGTGACGGGCTGGACCAGGTCGAGGTCGTCGAGCGTGACCACGAGCGCCCGGCTGACCACGAACGTCTCCTCGTCCCCATTGCCCGCACTCATACCGCGCCGACTGCCCTGCTGCTGGCGCACGGCCAGGTTCTCGACCCGCACGTCTTCCTCGGCGATGCCGAGGCTATCGAGGAGCGCGTCGACGTCGCCGAGGATGGCTTGGTGGCGGTCGAGTGCCTCGTTGGCAGTGGTGCCCTCCGTCTCGAAGGCGAGGTAGACCAGCGCCCGGTCAGCCTGGACGGTGCGCGACGCCTCGCCGCTGACGGTGATTTGCCCGGCCTGCTGCGCCGCGACAGAGGGCATGCCTACAGCGGCGGTGAGCACGACAAGCAGAGAGACGAAGAGCAGACGCCACATGGCACAGGAGGGATAACGGAGGGGGTGAAGCGAACAAAGAAACGGCGCTCCGGTCACCGTGACGCTGCGCAACATACCGACGGGGCGCTCGCCTCGTAACCTCCGCGGAACCTGCTCCGTACTATTTTCCCACGTGCCATCGCTCACCCTCCCTCCTCGCCATGCTCGCCCTCGACCTGATCCTGGCTGCCTCGCTGGTCGGCCTCGTCAAGACGCTCTTGGTGACGCTCATCGCCGTGCTTAACGCGGTGCTTGCGATGCTAGCCAGCCTCGCCGTGTGGAAGTCGTACCTCGCGGTCGGAGCGAAGGTGGCGTTCATCCTGGTGCTGTGCGTCCCCGTCGTCGGGGTGGTGTGGTACCTCGCCTTCGGCCAGAAGCGGGTCCGCGGCGCCCGGCGCTAGCGCCCCATCGAGCCCCATTCACGAGTCCCCACTCGCCTCCTATGCCTACGCTCTCCTCACTCTGGCAGCGCACCGCTGCCGTCCTCGGTCTTTTCGCTGCGACGCTCGCTCTAACGGGCTGCGGCGGTCCGAACCTCATGGACCGCGCCCAGGGGCCGTGGGGCATCTGTGGCCTGCTGGTCTTCATCCTGGCGATCGTTGCCATCGTGGAGGTCATCAACGGCAGCCGCGACACCGGCTCGAAGGTGCTCTGGGTGGCGATCCTGTTCTTCCTGCCCGGCCTTGGCGTGATCCTGTACTACTTCTTCGGACGCGACAAGTAGTCCTCGCCGACTCAGTCCGTGGGGAGCGTCACCGTGAAGATCGTCCCCTCGCCGAGCGTACTCGTCAGGTTGAGGGTGCCGCTGTGGCCCTGCGTGACGATGCCGTAGCTCAACCAGAGCCCGAGGCCGGTGCCTTCGCCGGGGCCTTTGGTCGTGAAGAACGGCTCGAAGATGCGGGCCTGGTTGGCTTCGCTGACGCCCGCGCCGTTGTCCGTCACCGAGATGCGAATGCCGTTGTCGTCGCGGGAGCTGCGGAGCGTGACCACGGGCGCATAGTCGCCGCTGTCGTCGGCCAGCCGGCGCTCGTTGACAGCGTGAAACGCGTTGGTGAGCAGGTTGAGCATCACCTGCCCAATGCTCTGCGGCACCACCTTGACCTCGCCCACGGCAGGGTCTAGCTCGGTCCGGAGGTCCACGTTGAACCCAGGCCTGCGGGCGCGCATGCCGTGGAAGGCGAGGCGCGCGTGCTCGTCGAGGAGCGCGTTGAGCGCGATGCGCTGGCGGTCGCCGGGCTGGCCGCGGGCGTGGAGCAGCATGCCACGCACGATGCGGTCGGCGCGGGTGCCGTGCTCGTTGATCTTGGCCACATTGGTGCGCAGGTCCGCGAGCACCTCGTCGAGGTCGGGCAGCACGTCGCTCACGGGCTTGCTGAGCGACTCCTGGAGCACCTCGTCGACCTCCTGCATGAGGTCGATGGAGAGCGCCGCGAAGTTGTTCACGAAGTTGAGTGGGTTCTTGATCTCGTGGGCGATCCCCGCCGTGAGTTGCCCGAGCGACGCCAGCTTCTCGCGCATGACGAGCTGCTGCTGCATCTCCTGGAGTTGGTCGAGCGTGGTGGCGAGCTCGTCGTTGGCCGAGGCGAGTTCGTCGTTCTTGCCCTGGAGCATGTCCGTCTGCTGCTGGAGCATGGCCGCGTTGTCCTGGAGCTTGGCGGCCTGCTCTTCGGTTTGCCGCTGGGCCTTGCGGAGCGAGGCGGCCATCACGTTGAACGAGTGGGTGAGCCGCCCGAGCTCGTCCTTGGCCGACGGTTCGACGTAGACATCGAGGTCGCCCTCTGCCATGCGGTCGGCAGCCCCGGCGAGCCGGCGCACGGGCCCAGCCATCGAGGCGACGAGCGTGGAGACGATACCGACGGCCAGGAGCGCTGCGGCCGCCAGCAGCACGATGATCACGACGGTCGTAGCGCGGAACGTCTCTTCGGCCCGCGCTGCCCCAGCGGCCGCCTGGGTCCGGTTCGCCTCCACGAGGTTGGCGAGGGTGGCGCTCATGCCCTGATAGACCTGCGTAGCCTCGCCGCGCAGCAGGCTCGTCGCGCGGCTCTCAGCGCCCAGCTCGGTGAGCGTGAGCAACTGGTTGGCGATGTCGAGGTACTGCTCCCAGAAGCTCTCGAAGCGGGCGTAGAGGTCGCGCTCCGTAGCGGGGTTCAGCCCCCGCGCCTGCGCCGTCTCGGTGAGCACCGCGTAGGTGTCGAGGTTGAGGTTGATCGCGTCGATGAGGTCGATCATGGCCACGGCCTGCGCCTGCCGCACCGAGTCGACGGTGGCCGTAGCGTGCTGGAGTTGGCGGATCCGGAGCTCGCCGACCTCCAGGTTGACGTCCGAGATCGCCACCACGCGCGGGAGCCAGAGCGCCACCGTCTGCTCGGCCTCGTCGGAGATGGCGCGGCTGCGGTTGACGGCGAACAGCCCCGCTCCCACCATCAAGAGCAGGATGAAGCCGAAGCCGAGCTTCTGCTTGGTGGCAATGCTGAGGTCGCGAAACGGCATGGCGGGCGGGCGTGAGTACCGCGCGAAGTTACACGTTGGCGGCCTTCCCCTCAGCGGGGCGTCCTCTCACCAGGGACGCGTCATTTCATGGGCACCAGGCGCACCACGCGAACATCGCCGGCATCGCGGGCGCGGTCGGCGCGCACAAAGCCGATGGCCCCGGGCGTCTCTGCGACCTGGGTGAGCACGTCGGCGTCCGAAGCGAGCGCTTCGGGCGGGTCGCCCTCGCCGGCCAGGCGCCGGCGCAGCCACAGCGACTTCATCCGCGAGATGCTGCGCCCGAGGTAGTCGTAGAAGGACTCTTTGACCTCAGTAGTTCGCCGCTGGTCGAACAGGATCACACGGGTGCCATCGTCCCAGAAGCGTACGTCGCCGAGGTAGAGGTCGAGGAGATCTGCCCGGTCGAGCGAGGTCTCGGGCACATCGACGTGCACGACGACGGCCACGGCACGGCTCCCCTGCACCGATGCCTCGTTCTGGGCCTGCGCATTGCTCTGGGCCTGCGCATTGCTCTGGGCCCGCGCATTGCTCTGGGCCTGCGCGCCGGGCGTGCCCACTGCGGCCCCCACTGCAAAGAGCAGCCCTGCCAAGAGCAGCCCCATCGCGCGCCGTCTGATTGCCGTAGCTGTTGATTCCATCGCCTCCCCCTAGAACATCACCGAGACGGCGAGGGTGAGGACGTGCGAGCGCTGGTCAAACACTTTGACCAGGTTCTCTGAGTTGTCCGTCAACCCGAAGGACCGTTCGTCATCGCTCAGCCAGACGACGGCGTACTGGCCCTTGAGCCGCACCCGATCCGTGGGCGCGAAGGAGAGGCCAGCCGTGAGCACGTCCACGTCGGAGCCTTGGCGCAAGGAGGCGTTGCTCACCTCGTTGCGCAGCCGCCCCAGCTCATCGCTGCTCCAGAATGAAACGTAGCCCAGCCATGCCGGATGCGGCTCGTAGCCGAGGGTTGCGTAGTAGAACGTACGCCGGAGGCTGATCGTCTCCTGGTCGTCGTCAAAGCTGACGCGCAGGATCTCGGCGTCGAGCGACCAGGGGCCGAAGAGGACCTGGAGGTCGCTGCCGAAGCGGAGGCGCGGGACGTCGCGCAGGGCGCCCGGCGCCAGCCTCAGCGTGTCGCCGAGGGGCTCGAACCGATTCGTGACGTCGCGCGAGGCGGAGAGGCCTAGTTCCATGGGCCCCACCCGAGCACCGACGCGGCCTCCGACGAGGACCGCCGTGGTCGTGTCCACGCCCGTCTGCCCGCGGAGCGGGTTCGTGTTGACGTTGCCCGTGTTGCCGAGGTAGCCGGCGTAGCTGAACCGCACGTCCCGGTAGGGCAGCGTGCCGCTGACCTGCGCAAACGCCTGGTTGGGCAGGTAGTCTTCCAGCGCTAGGAATTCCTCGAACGAGGTCTCATATACGAGGGGCCGCACGACGTAGGGCAGGAGCGGTGTGCGGTTCTTGATCTCGTTGAGCCGATTGAACGGCGGGACGTGCAGGCCGAGCTTGAACACGAGGCCACGCTTCATCCGGTAGCTCACCCACGCCTCGTTGAGCGCGGCCGAGCCCGTGCCATCGCCCGTCGAGAAGGTGTTGATGAACTCTAGATCGACGAAGGCGGTGGACTTCGAGCCGAGTGCTTTGCGAAAAAAGAGGTTGAGCTGCTGCAGGTTGAACGACGTGACGTCTTCGTCACGGTCGATGACGTTCTCGGACAGAAACGTCGGCGACGCCCCCTGCAAGCGCTCCTCGTCGACGTTCTCGTAGAGGAACTGCGCCTGGAAGTAGCCAAAGATGTCAAGCGGCTCCTCCTGCGCCCACGCGGGCCCTGCCACCAGCAGGGCGAGCAGCAGGGCAGAGCCGATAGCACGAGGCAGGCGCATGGCGTGAGGATCGAGGGACGGACGGGGTGCGGATGAGTCGAACGCGGGCGGCACAATATCGCGCAGAACGAACGCGGGGCTCAGCCGCCGCTCCGAGGCCCGACGTCACAGCCCTCCGCTAGCGATTCAGCGCTTTCGCAATCCACGCTGCCACCGTGCTGGCGGGAAAAGCATCAGCCTGCACAACCACGTCGGCACGCTCGTAGGCCCGCTCGCGCTGGCCGAGCAGCGCATCGATGCGGGCATGCAGGGCCGTGCCCGTGAGCGGAACGCCTGCTCCGTCGTGCAGGAGGGGGCGCTCCGCCGCTGCCGGCTCCAGCCGAGCGGCGAGCAGGTCAGTGGGCACACGCAGGTAGACGACGGCGCCGGCTGCTGCCGCGAGCCGGTATGCCGACTCGTCGAGCAGGGCCCCGCCCCCAGTCGCCACGACGAGGCCGCGACGCTCGGTCGTTGCCTGTAGGGCCGCCCGCTCCGCCCGCCGGAATGCGGCCTCCCCCTCGTTGGCGAAGAGCACAGGGATAGCCAGCCCGGTCGTCTGCTCGATGCTTGCGTCGAGGTCCACGAAGGCCGCGTCGAGCTGCGAGGCCAGCACAGGACCGACGGTGCTCTTGCCGCTGCCCATGAAGCCAGTGAGATAGATATTGGCTCGGGGCATAGCACGACCTGAAGGGGAGGGGAACGCTAAGTTACAGCTTGCCTGGTCTGTCGCCTGCCCGGTCCGCTTGTCTCGCCCGTCTCTCCTCTTCTCTGCTCGATTTCTCTGCCCGATGCGATTTCGCCTCTTGGTCGAATACGACGGCGGCCCCTACGCGGGCTGGCAGGTGCAGCCCGACCAACCGACCGTCCAGGCTGAGATCGAGCGCGCGCTGGCCACGGTGCTGCGCGGCGAGGTCAGCCTCGTTGGCTCGGGCCGGACCGACGCTGGCGTGCACGCGCGGGGCCAGGTGGCCCACTTCGACGCGCCTGGCGGGGCCACCGTGGACCCTGTCCGACTCCGGCGGTCGCTCAACGGGCTGCTGCCGGACGCCATCGCCGTGCTCGCCGCCGAGCGCTGCGCCGACGCCTTCCACGCGCGCTACGACGCCCGCGCACGGCGCTACCACTACCACATCGCCACGACCGCCCGCGCCCTCGACCGGCGCACCCGATGGCACGTCAAACCTGCGCCCGACTTCGTCCGCATGAACGAGGCAGCGCAGGCGCTCCTCGGGACGCAGCACTTCGGCGCGTTTTGCCGCACGCAGTCGGCCACCGTCAACCGCGTCTGCACGGTCACGCAGGCTTCCTGGGTGCCAGAGCCGCGCACAGGCGACTGGCGCTTCGAGGTCGTCGCGGACCGCTTCCTGCATGGGATGGTGCGCGCGCTCGTTGGCACGCTCGTCGAGGTGGGCCACGGCAAGCGCCCCGTCGATGCGATGGCAGGCATTCTAGCCACGCAAGACCGCAGGGCTGCCGGACCGGCCGCCCCCGCGCACGGGCTCGCCCTAGAGCACGTCGCCTACGACGCGCCCTTCGACGCGCCGGACAGGTAGGAAAATTCATACGCTAGGGCAAAAGCAGGCGCGTCCATACCGGAACCAGGAGGTCACCCGTTTCGTGCGTCCGTGCTTGATTTAGCTCCGCCCTATGCGCCTCCTCCCCACCCTCGTTCTCCTCATCCTCGTGCTCGCGGTCGGCGCCGGGTGCGACCGCCCGTTCGTGGAGGAATCGCCGCCGTCCATCACCATCCTGTCGCCCAACCTGTCAACGGTGGTGACCGAACCCGTTGTGGTCGTCGAGGTGCAGGTGGACTCGGAGTTGCGCGGCATCGACACGGTACGGGTCAACGGGCGCAGCGCGGCGTTCGACCCGGAAACGCAGACTTACCGCCTGGACTTTGCCTTTGCTCGTGGGGTGAACGCCCTGCAGATCGAAGCGGAGGACGCAGGCGGCAACGTGTCGCGCGCGACGCGCTTCGGCGTGTTCTTGCCGGCCGCCTTTGCCCTGGAAACCGCAGGCCCGGCCTTCGTGCTGATGCCGGAAGCCCTCGGCGGGCACGCAGCGGTGCGCCTTGACGACGGGCGCGTCCTCGTCACAGGTGGCACGCCACAGCGCGACGGCACGGTGCGTGACATAGCCTACGTGTTCAACCCGCAGTCGAATAGGTTCAAGACCCTCTCAGCGCGCATGGTGGAAGCGCGCGCGGGCCATACGGCTTCGTTGCTCCCTGACGGGCGCGTGCTCCTCCTGGGGGGCGTGCGCCAGTCTCCGGCCGGCGGCTTCGGCGACTTCGTCACCGACGGAGAGTTGTTCGATCCGCGAACCGAGACCTTCACCCGGGTAACCCTCTCCGAACGGAGCCCCGCTATGATCCGGGCAGACCACGCCGCGCACGTCGTCACGGTCGACGGCGGCACGTTCGTCTACGTGATCGGCGGCCGGGGACGAATCGCGAGCTCGGGGACGGCCGTTGGCACACGCTCCGACTTTCGGATTCTCGAACTCGTCCCGCCGAACGACGGGTTTGGCGCCGGGCCGACGCTCGACAGCGGCCTGAGCGTCGGCCCGGCGCTGGCGCGCACGCCCACCGCCGTCTCGGCGTTCACGTTCACCGCGCTCGGCGCGCAGGACGAGGAAGGCTTCGGCGACTTCCTGCTCGCGGGTACCTACGTGCCCCCCAACGACATCGCCGTGGACTCGGTCGCCCTCGCGGTCACGCTCGGGCTCAACCCCAGCTACGACGACGTGCCGGTGCGGCCCATGACGACCGCGCGCATCGGCCACGCCGGAGACGCCATCGAGCCCGGACTAGTGCTTGTGGCGGGCGGCCAGGTGCGCGGCACCGGGGCGCCCGTGCCCGAAGCCGAGGTCTACGCCGCCGAAGCCAGACGCTTCTTCGCCTTTCCCCTAGCCTCCGGCGCACCCCGCCTCAATGTGGGCCGCTCCGACCACACCGCAACCAAACTCGCCGATGGCCGAATACTGTTCCTAGGCGGCTTCGACCGTAATGGCGCGGGCATCGCGCTTGCTGAGTTCTTTACGACGTTGTAGACTCTCCCGCGCTCGCGCGGACCTTCCCTTGTTGCAACGCATTTAGTACGTGTAGACATGCTATCCGGCTTTCCACTATGAATGGATCCATGACCATCCAGCGCATCCTCCAGCTTGTTCTTGTGGCGATCGTGCTCATGATCGCCTTCTCGCTGCTGTCGATGCTGCTCCAACTCGGCGTCGCGCTGCTGGAGTTTGTGTTCCCCGTGCTGGTGGTGCTGCTCGTCATCGCGGTGGTGCTCCGCTTCGTTGAGCTCCTCGCCAAACGCCGACGGTGACCCTGTGCTGCAGCGACCGTTCCACGGCCGCGCCCTCGACCTCGTACTTTCCGAACGCCTGCTGGGACGCCCCGGCAGGCGTTTTCGCTGGCCTCGCCGCTTCTGCGCCCTCCCCCCTTGGCGCTCTCCCCCCTTGGCGCTCTCCTATGCCTACAGCTCCCCCTGCTCCCGCCCGCCCGTCCGACGCCGTCGATACGCTGCACGTCACGTCCGAGACGGCGCTGCTGCGCCAGGTCGTCGTCCACACGCCCGGCGAGGAAATGTCGCTCGTGGCCCCGGATAACAAAGACGCCCTCCTCTTCGACGATATCCTGTTCACCGACCGCGCCCGTGAGGAGCACCAGCAGCTGTGTGCCGTGTTCGAGCGCGTCGTCGGGAAGCCGGAGGCCGTCCTTCAGATCGGGGCGCTGCTCCGCGGGACGTTCGAGGACGCGGACGCAGGGGCGGATGCTCGTGCGTGGTTTGTGGCCGAGCTGAGCCGGGCGCTCCCGGCGCGCAACTACGCACGCTATGAGACCGACCTCCTCGCGCTCGACCCGGACGCGCTCGACCGCTTCGCCGTCACCGGGCAGTCGCCGCTGCCGCTGGTCGCCCCGCCGCTGCCCAACCTGCTCTTCACCCGCGACCTCTGCGCCGTGGTGGGCAGCCACGTGGTGATGAGCCGCGCTGCCACCGACGCCCGCCGCCGCGAGAGCGTGATCGTCGAGGCGATCCTCCGCCACCACCCGCGCTTCGCTGCGAACCGGGACCAGCTGTTCGTCCTACCCGACTATGTCTCGTTCGAAGGTGGCGACCTCCTCGTGGTCAACGAGTCGCTCGTGCTCATTGGGCAGTCGGAGCGGACCTCGCTCGGCGGCGTGATGGCCGTCACGGAGCGCCTACTCGCCGAGACGCCCGTCACGGACGTGCTGATGGTCAACCTGCCGAACAAGCGCTCGTGCATGCACCTCGACACGGTGTTCACCTTCATCGACGACGAGACGTGCATGGTCTATCCGCCGATCATTGCGCGGGAGCGGCACAACGTCTTCCACTTCTCGGAGTACGACGCCACCACCGCAGGGGGCGGGCGCTTCCAGACGCGCGTGCTGCCCAGCGTGCAGGTTGCCATCGAGGAGTTGACGGGGCACCCATTCACGTTCATCCCGTGCGGCGGCGCCGACCCGCTCAACCAGGAGCGCGAGCAGTGGACCGACGGAGCCAACCTCTTCGCCGTCGCACCGAACCTGGTGCTGGCCTACGAGCGCAACCGCCACACCTTCGCCGCGCTGCGCGACCAGGGCTTCCACGTCGTCAACGCCGAGCACTTCCTCTCCTTCTACGAGAACGGCACCGTCCCCGTGGGCGAGAAGGTCGCCCTCCAGCTCACCGGCCACGAGCTCTCGCGCGGCCGCGGCGGCGCCCGCTGCATGACGATGCCGCTGGTGCGAGAGGGCTAGCGCCCTCGTGAAGCCGTGTTTCTGTGGGGCCGTGTTGCCGCGAAGGTGCTCACCCCACGGCCTCACAGAAACACGGCCGCACAGCCACACTCCCCCTACGCCATCTTCCGCAGCGGCTCGACGACCTGGAGGGCGTGCTTGGCCGTCTGCATGATGTAGAAGTGCAGCGCCGGGGCTCCGCCTTCGAGCAGTTCCTGCGCCTGCTGCCGTGCCCACTCGATGCCAACGGCGGACACGTTCTTCCGGTCGGCGGCCTCGACCTCGGCCGCGAGCGCTTCGGGGATCTCTAGGTGGAAAAACGCCGGGAGCGACGTGAGGTGCTTCTTCGATGTGATGATCTTCAGGCCCGGCACGATGGGCACCGTGATGCCGACCTCGCGGCAGCGCTCGACGAAGTCGAAGTAGTGCCGGTTGTCGAAGAACATCTGCGTGACGATGTAGTCCGCGCCGGCGTCGACCTTGCGCTTGAGCGCGAGCACGTCCCACGTCGGGTTGGGCGACTCGAAGTGCTTCTCCGGGTAGCCCGCCACGCCGACGCAGAAGTCGGTCGCCTGCGCGTCGATGAGCTGTTCGAGAAACTGGCCCCGGTTCATGTTGTCGATCTGCCGGACGAGGTCCTCGGCGTAGTCGTTGCGCGAGCGGTTGTTGTTGGTGGGCTTGCGGAAGCCCTTGTCGTCGCCGCGCAGCGCAAGCACGTTGCGGATGCCGAGGTAGTGCAGTTCGATGAGGGCGTCCTCGGTCTCCTCGCGGGTGAAGCCCTGGCAGAGCAGGTGCGGCACGGCGGGGATGCCGAAGCGGTGCTGGATGGCGGCGCACAGCCCGAGCGTGCCGGGGCGCTTGCGCTTGACGTGCTTGCGCACGGTGCCGTCGGGCATCTCCTCGTAGTAGATCTCGGCCGCGTGGCTCGTCACGTCGATGAACGGCGGCTCGTGCGGCTTGAGCTGCTCCACGATGCCAAAGACGCTCTCGATGTTGGTGCCGCGCTTGGGTGGGATGATCTCGTAGGAAATCGGCGGCGTTTCGGCGTTGAGGATCTGATCGCTGACTTTCACGAATCGAAGCGCTAGGAGTAAGAGGTGTGAAGGGAAATGATGATACGGGGAAGGGATCCCCTCTACCGGCAAGGCCCCGCAAAATTGAGGCCTTCTACATAACGACCACGGTGGCTCGTTCCGGTACGCTGCCCCGCAGCCTCCGCCTAGGCTGGATGCGTGGAAGCCGTACATGCGCCGCTTGGGTTCCTTGCGTCTTTGCAGGCACAGCCAGGTCGCTCAGCGTAGGTTGCCCAAGCTTTGCCGATGCCGATGCCGACCGCCCCCACCCCACCCGTTCGTGTGCGAACCGATGCCCCGCCCGGCCCTCAGGGCTGGGGCTTCGTGCGGCTGCTGCCGCGCCTAATGCGCGATCCACTCGGAGCCTTCACGCACATCGCGCGCACCTACGGGCCGCTCGTCTACCTCCACCTGTCCGACGCGGAGACGTACCTCGTCAACCACCCTGACCTCGTCCGTCACGTCCTGCGCGACCGCGTCGAGAACTACACGCGCGGCAAGCTCCTCGACGACCTGCGACCGCTCATCGGGCAGGGACTGTTCACGAGCGAGGGCGACCTATGGAAACAGCAGCGGCGGCTCGTCGGGCAGGCGTTTCGCACGGAGTACGATGCCACCGTCGAGACAGCCCTGCGTACCGAGTTGGACGCGCTCCTCGACACGTGGCAGGACGGGGACGTGGTGGACGTGCAGGCGGCGATGAAACGGCTACTCCTGCGGGTGATGACGCGCACGATGTTCGCGCCCGCCTGGCAAATCGACGCCGACGCGATGATCGCGGACCTCGACATCGTGCTTCAGCACGCGAGCCTAGCCAACAACTTCCTCCGACGCGTCTGGAGCGGGACGCCGGGCCTGCGTCGCCTACGTCCGCCGGGGACGGCACGCGCCGCGGCCGCGCTCGCCCGCATCGACGCGGTCACCTACGACGTGATCGAACGCGCCGCGCTGCCAGACGGGGACCCGCGCGCGCTTGCGCCTGCGCCCCTCCTCCGCCTGCTCCTGAACGCCGAGTCCGAAGAGACGCTCGACCGCAAGCAGATCCGCGACGAACTCAACACCTTCCTCTTCGCGGGCTTCGACACCACGGCTGGCGCCCTCTCGGCTGCCTGGATGAGCCTCGGGATGACTTCAGATGCGCGCGCGCGCATGGACGCCGAACTGGACGCGAGTGTCGCCGATCGCGCGCCAACGCTCGCCGACCTCCGCGCGCTGCCCTACACCGAGGCGGTGCTCCACGAGACGCTGCGGCTCTACCCGCCGGCCTGGGCCTACCACCGCATTGCCCTCGACGACGACGTGATGCCGGACGCGGACGGTGCGGGCTGGCGCGTCCCGATCCGCGCGCACGTGATGCTGTGCCCCTACGCGCTGCATCGCCACCCCGATTTCTGGGACCGCCCCGATGCCTTCAACCCGACGCGCTTCCTCAGCGAGGATGGCGCCCCAGACGCCTTTGTTGGCTTGCACTATGCGCCATTCGGCTTCGGGCGGCACATCTGCATTGGGCGGCGGCACGCGCTCCTGCAGGCTCACCTCGTCCTGGCCACGCTCGGCCAACGGCTCCACCTCGAACCGACCTGGCAGTCGCCGCCAAAGCTCGACGCGGGCATCATCCTGAAGGCGAAAGCCGGTCTGCCGATGCGGGTCGCGGTGAGGCGGTGAGGCGGACATGCCTCTCTCCAACTCCAGAAGTCCTGCTCCTGTGGGCGGCACAGCTATACCGATGCACTGCTACGCCGCAGCGCTCACCCCAGCGAGAGACGCGGGACGCGCAGGTCGGACTGCCCGTCGCCGCTCGCGTGCCCGTCGCCGAGGCCGCGGCCCAGGCCGAGCACGTCGAGGAAATCGCTCAGTTTGTGCTCGATCTCGGCCCACTCGGCGTCGGCGTCGGAGCCGCGTACGATGCCAGCTCCGGAGTAGAGCGCCAGCGAGGTGTCGCGCACGAGCCCGGAGCGAATCGCTACGGCAAACTCGGCGGCGTCGACGCCCACCCAGCCTACGGGCCCGGCATACCAGCCCCGGTCGAACGGCTCGGTGTCGCGCAGGAACGCAAGCGCGGCGTCCGTCGGCGTGCCGCCCACGGCAGGCGTCGGGTGGAGGGCGGCCAGGATGTCAGTCGAGGCAACGCCGTCGTGCAGGAGCCCGCGGATGCCGGAGCGCAGGTGTCGCTTGTTGGCGAGGGCCATTTCGCTCGCCTGCGCGTCGATGTCGAGCGTCTCCGTGAACGGGCGCAGCCCGGCGAGGATGGCGTCGCGGACATAGCCGTGCTCGCGGAGGTCCTTCTCGCTGCCGAGCAGTTCATCGCGCAGACGGGCATCGTCGCCCCGGAGCAGACCGCGGGGGCGCGTTCCGGCGACGGCCTCACTCTGGACGCGCCAGCCATCGCGGTGGAACAGGCGCTCGGGCGAGGCCCCGATGAACGTGGCATCGGCGTCTGAATGCGCGTCGGCAAAGCGGAACGCGAAGTGGTAACAGTTGGGCGTGGCCGCCTCCAGGCGCTCCAGCAGGTCCAGTGCCTCGACGGGCGCGTCGAAGCCGAACGTGGCGCGGCGGGCCAGGACTACCTTCTCGAAGCGGCCCGCGTCGAAGCCATCGAGTGCTTCAGCGATGTGCGCGGACCAATCCGGGTGCGTAGGTGCATCGACGCGTCCGGTCGGCGTCGGGCGGTCGAGGGCATGACGGCGCGCTGGGAGCGGCAGCCGCGTCCACGCCGGGAAGCGCAGGGCCGCGACGGCTGCCAGGACCGCGTCGAGGTTGTCGCCCGGCACGAGGTGACAGGCGAGCGTCGCGGAGCGGGGGCCCGCCGTCAATTCAAAGCGAGGCAGGACGAAGCGCGCGGTGCCGAACGAGGTCCATGCCTCGGAGACGGGCGCCTGCGGGTCGAAGCGGAGGCCGCCGTAGTACCGCGAGACGGGCGCTCGCGTGCGCAGCGCCTCCGTCCGCATGTCGAGGGCTGCCAGCACGGAGGCGACCGACCCATCGAGCTCGTCGGCGACGCCGAGCGCTGCGACAGCGTCGGTGTCGCCGCGCCCGTGCCAGTAGAGGGCGGTACCCTTGACCTGCACGGCGGACTCGTCCTGGGCGTGGAGCCACGCGAGCGGACGCACCGGACCAACCGGGATCTCGACGCGCTGAACGCCACCACGCTCACGCCGTGATGCCTGGGCCACGGCTGCCGCAAGACGCCCGGACAGGGACGCGCCCGTTTCGCGACGGGGGTAGATCTCAGACGCAGGGGGGCGCGACACAGACGTGAGTGGTGGGCGAAGAAAAACCTGGATGGTCCGCGATTTCAGTATCGGCAGCCAATCTGGATAGTTTCAGTCAAAAGTGAAAATAGACGCAATGCGGCAATGCGTGAGGTTGGGACGAACCCGTGCCCCGCCCTGCGCGTCGTAAGCGGCATCTGGGTAGGAACCCGCGTCCGTTTTGTCTCGGCTTGCTTTGCCTCCGCTGGTTTTACATCGGCACAGCGGCGTCCTGCGACATCGCGCGTCCTGCATCAGGCTTTCCCCTAGAACCTACGCCGTAGCGGCGATGAAGTCCACCGACGTCTCTCCTTCCCCTGCAGCCCCGCCGCCCGGTCAGGTCGACGGCAAGCGCGAGCAGGTCGCGGCCATGTTCGACCGCATCGCGCCGCGCTACGATCTGCTCAACCGCACCCTCTCGCTCGGCATCGACGTGCGGTGGCGCAAGCGAGCCATCCGCCTCCTCGCCGAGCGCCTTGTAGGCCCGCCCGAGCGGCTGCTCGACGTGGCGACGGGCACCGCAGACCTCGCCATCGCTGCCCACGAGGCGCTCGCACCGGCGGAGACCATCGGCGTCGACCCGTCCGAGGGCATGCTCGCCTTCGGGCGCGAGAAGGTCGCCGAGCGCGGCCTCGGCGGGGCCGTCCGCCTGGACGTGGGCGCGAGCGAGGCGCTCCCCTACCCGGACGACCACTTCGATGGCGCACTGGTCGCGTTCGGGGTCCGCAACTTCGAGCACCTGCAGGGCGGCTTGGCCGAAATCCACCGCGTGCTGCGTCCAAGCGCACCGCTCGTGGTGCTGGAGTTCAGCCGGCCGCGTGCGCCCGGGCTAAGCCAGGCGTATCAGTTCTATTTCACGCAGGTCCTCCCCCGCATCGGGCGCACCGTCTCCGGCGACGCTGGAGCCTACACCTACCTCCCCGAGTCCGTCCGCGTCTTCCCCGACGGCGACGATTTCCTCCGCGAGCTGCGGGAAACGGGCTACCGCGACCTCCACGCCGAGACGCTCACCTTCGGCATCGCCTCCCTCTACGTCGGAATCGCGTAGGATTGTAGACTGGCGATTTGAGATTTCCGGCGTAAAGGCAGCAATCGTCAGTCACAGGTCCACCCTCATCAGTCCCTGATGATTCGGATGAACGGCTCGTCGTCATCGTCGTCGCGGCGGTAGCGCTCCCCACGTGACGAGGAGCGGGCGCGGCGGGCAGCCTCACGGCGTTCTTTTTTCTCTTGCGTCTCCTGGTTGGGCAGCACGAACCCAAGCAGGATGTAGATGAAGAAGCCCATCCCGCTTCCGAAGATCGAGGCGAGCACGAAGGCGATCCGCACCAGCGTGGGGTCGATGCCGAGGAAGTCGCCGATCCCGCCGGCCACGCCCAGGATCTTCTTTTCGCGGCTCTTCATCAGCTTCTTTCGGCGCCCAGACGACTTCGCTGTCCGCGACGACGACCGCGCGGCGCGGCGCTCGTCCCGCCGTTGGCGCCTCGACGAGGTGCGGCCCTTCGATGAAGTTGCTTCGCGGCGCTCGCGTTCTCGGCGTTTCCGCGCGGCCTGCTGCTTACGGCGGCGCTCGGCGCGCTTCTGCTTTTTGCGGCGGCGGTCCGGGCTCCACGAGAGCAACCCGAAGCCGAGCAGGATGATGAGAATGCCGGCGAGCCATGGCAGCACCGTCATGAGTTCGCCCAACCCGCTCCACAGCGGCAGGCCCATCTGCTGCAGCGAGTAGAGCGTGCCCAGCCCGATCAGCGAGATCCCGGAGGCGGTGGGCAGATTCCAGAAGCCCGGCTTCTTCTGGGCCAGTTCCTCGTAGGCCTGCTCGTCCAGGAATGCCTCGATTTCCTCGTCGGTGACCTCGTCGTAGAAATCGTCGTAGAGGCCCTCGTCGAGCCGGTCGCCGAGCTCTTCGTCGGCACGCGTATCCCTATCCTTGGGATCGGCACGGAGCGTGAGTTCGTCGTCGGACTCGAAGTTGTCGGCGCGGTCGAGTTCGTCCGACCGTCGGCGTTGTCGGGAGCGGGTGGACATGGATGCGGGGCGGCTCGTGGGGCTGTGCCGGAAAGTACGGCGGCGTTTGGCGGGATGTTACGTGGAGACGAAACGGAGACAGCGCTCTGAAGCAAAGACCGTGCGTCGTCTGTCCCCCTGCCAGGTTGGCATTGATGCGGAGCCTCGGCGCAAAAAAGAGGGGTACGGCCCCACCCCTAGAGCCGCACCCCTATTCCCTCTCATGGAGGGTCCCCCTCATCGGGACTGAATGCAGGATGACGGTCTTACGGGACCGTCGCACCTATAACGCCGCTACCACCCGGCTTATTGTCACCGCGAGGCTTGGGCATTCTGAAGTGCCCCGGCTGTCTCCACAAGCCGGATGAACTCGCCCCGGTAGCCGTTCGGGTCGGCCCCGCGCCCGTCGCGGGCGAGCGCGAGTACGTCCTCATAGGTGGTGTCGCCGGCGTGGTCGGAGCCGCGCAGGAGCATGCCGAAGCTGGCTACGGCGGCCGCGAACTGCGTGTCGGCGCTCGCACGGGCCATCGGCGTGTCGGACGGGCGGACCGCGTGCGTGAGCAGCGCGCTCGTGTCACCGTCCGGCTGCTTGTAGCGCAGCTTCACGAAGAGGAGTTCGTCCTCGCCCTCTGTCGGTGTGAAGAGCTCTTCCTGGGTTGGTTCGACGTTTTGCTGGTAGCGCAGCGGATCGACGGTCGGCAAGCCTGAGAGTGTGGGCGAATCGGCACCGACCGGGACGACTTCGTAGAGCGCCGTCACGGAGTGTCCCGCGCCGAGGTCGCCGCTGTCTTTCGTGTCGTCGTTGAAGTCCTCGTCGGCGAGGAGGCGGTTTTCATAGCCGATCAGCCGATAGGCAGCCACGGCGGCCGGGTTGAACTCGATCTGGAGCTTCACGTCCTTGGCGATGGTGAAGAGCGTGCCGCCCATCTGCGCCACGAGGGTCTTCTGCGCCTCCTGGATAGTGTCGATGTAGGCGTAGTTGCCGTTGCCGTGGTTGGCGATGGCTTCCATCTTGCTGTCCTGTAGGTTGCCCTGGCCGAAGCCGAGCACCGAGAGGAAGACGCCGCTCTCACGCGCCTCTTCGATGAGTCGCTGCATCTCCGCGTCCGACGACGCGCCCACGTTGAAGTCGCCGTCGGTGGCGAGCAGCACGCGGTTGTTCTTTTCGGCGTCGAACTGCTGCCGGGCGAGCTGATAGGCGAGGCGGATGCCTTGGCCGCCGGCCGTGGAGCCGCCTGCTTCGAGACGGTCGAGCGCTTCGAGGATCGTCTCCTTGTCCGCGCCGGAGGTCGGTTCGAGGACGACGCCCGCGGCGCCTGCATAGACGGCGATGGCGACAGTGTCCTCCTCTCGCAACTCATTCACGAGCAGCCGCAGCGCCGACTTCAGGAGCGGCAGCTTGTCCGCGTTGCCCATCGAGCCGGAGACGTCGAGGAGGAATACGAGGTTGGCAGGCGGCAGGTCTTCCGTGTCGATACGGCGTCCCTGGAGGCCGATGCGGACGAGCCGGTGCGCGGACTGCCACGGCGCGACGGCCACCTCGGTCGTGATCGAGAACGGTGCGCCCTCCCCGGCAGGGCCCTCGGGGTCGGGGTAGTCGTAGGTGAAGTAGTTGACGAACTCCTCGATGCGGATCGCGTCGGCGGGCGGGAGACGACCGCTGTTGAGGAAACGCCGCATGTTGGCGTACGACGCCGCGTCCACGTCGATGCCGAACGTCGAGAGCGGCGCGTCGCCCACGCGCTTGAACGGGTTCTCGTCGATGGCCGCGTAGCCCTCCCGGTCCGTCGGCAGCGGGTTGTGCGTCTGCACGCCGGGGATGTAGCCACCGGGCGGAGGTGGAGGCGCAGGAGAGACATACGAAGTGAGGCCGTGCATTCGGCTTGCGTCCCCAGACGCCGTCCTTGCCACTCCGACGGCATCGTTCTTCATAGCCGGCCCCTCGTATTCAACCACGATCTCTTGGAGGTCGGACGGCGAGGACAACTCGAAGTCGAGTATGCGGGTCAAGTTGGCAGCCACCTGAACGCCGCGCGTTGTCACGGAGGTGTAGCCGACGAAGCTGGCTGTGACCTCGTATTCCCCTGCAGGAACGCCGAGGATGACGTACTCCCCGTCGATGTTGGTGGCCGCGCCCAACGCCGTTCCTTCGATGACGATAGTGGCACCGGGGAGCGGGTCTCCGGCCTCGTCGGTGACGGTGCCGGCGATCTTGCCGGTGTTGGGCAGCGGAGCCGGGCCGTGGAGCGCAACGGCGGGCCCGAGCAACAGGCCGAGGGCCGCGAGGAGGACAAGCGGTATCGTAGAAATGCGTAGCATGGCTGTGACGAGAGCGTGGACGTGACAGAGAAACCACGGGCGCCTTACGGGACACCGCGCAGAGCGTAGACCGCAACCCCGGAAGGAAGTCGCCGTCAGAGAGCGTCCACGGAAGCACAGCCGGCGTCGCCTCCGCGTCTGCCCCCTAAACAGCTACGGCGCTCCGGTTATTGCCACGGCTCAGAATTGCGTGAGCCGTGGTGCCGCCGTGCTGTCTGGCCGTGAGGTCGCTCCAACGGTGGCACGACACACTGCCCTAAGCGCTCATCCTTGCTCAACTATCCTTGCTCATGCCTCGCCTCGTACTCGCCGCCCTACTTCTCCTCGTCTCCTCTGCGGCCGTTGCACAGTCCAGCGACGACGAGGCAGCCATCGCCGAGGCTGCGGCTTCGTTCTCCAATGCCTTCATGCGCGACGACGTGGACGCGATGCTGGCCCTCTACACCGAGGACGCGGTCATCTTCCCCGAGCGGACCCACGCGCTCCAGGGCACCGACGCCCTCCGCGCCTACTGGACGCTCCCGCCCGGCCGCACCATCACGAACCACCACATCACGCCGACCGCCGTCGAGGTGGTCGGCGACACGGCCTACGACCACGGCACCTACACGGTGAGCGGCACGAACGACGGCCAGGCCTGGGGGCCGAGCTACGGGAAATACCTCATCGTGTGGAAGCGCGGCACGGACGGCGCATGGCGGATGCACCTCGACATGTGGAACAGCGCGCCCAGCCCCGAGACGGAGTAGGCTGCTTCGCTATCACCCGATCACAACCCGCATGCTGCCATGCTGACCCCTGAGATCCTCGACGCCATCGACCGCAGCGTCCTGTGCTGGCTCGCCACCGCCGACGCCAACGGGGTGCCCAACGTGTCGCCGAAGGAAGCCTTCGCGGCCCACCACGAACGCAGCCTCCTGATCGCGCAGATCGCCTCGCCGCAGAGCGTGCGCAACATCGAAGTCAACCCGAATGTGTGCGTGAGCTTCGTGGACGTGTTCGTGCAGAAGGGCTTCAAGCTCACGGGCACGGCTGACCTCGTCGCGCCCGGCACGGCGCGCTTCGAAGCGCTGCTCCCGCCGCTCCACCGCATCACGCAGGGGCTGTTTCCCATCCGCAGCATCATCGCCATCGACGTGACGGCGACCGCACCTATCGTGGCGCCGAGCTACTTCCTCTATCCCGACGTCACCGAAGCCGAGCAGCGCGCCGCGGCGATGCGGACCTACGGCGTCGCTCCGCTTCCTCACCATGATTGACGACCTCCTTCGACTCGCCTCGACCATCCGCTACGTCGCCGTCTACCGCGACGGCCACCTCGCCACGAAGCAGAAGGCCGACGCGCCCGACGCCAGCAGTTCGGAATCGGATCGCTACGAGGAGTTGCTCGTCAACCCGGCGCTGCTCACGCTCGCCACCCAGCGCGGCAACATCGACTGCGGCGGCCTCGACTACGTCCTCGTGCGCTATGGCCACTTCTTCCAGTTCGTCCTGCCGCAGCCGTGGGGCCACGTCTCCGTCTGCATCGCCGCCGAAGCCGACCCGGTCGAACTCGGTGCCCGCATCCGCGCGCTCGTGGCCGACCTAGGGTGACGCGCGAGGCTATCCCACAAGTCGCATCCGCTCGCCGGTCCAGTCGGGGAAGAGCGTCCGGTCGTCGGCGACGCCGAGCGTGGGGCCAGCGACGCCCGCGAAGACCGCGCGGAAGTCGGTAGTGACGGGGAGGTCGCGGCCATCTTCGAGCGCGTCGGGGTCGAGGACGAGGGGCCGTCCGTGGACCCGCCCGCCCGCGACGCCGTTGCCAAGCACGAACATCGCCGAGGCGCGGCCGTGGTCGGTGCCCCGCGCGCCATTCTGCGCCACCGTCCGCCCAAACTCGGTCATCGTCATCACGGTCACCTCGTCGTGGTGGCGTTCGAGGTCGGTCCAGAAGGCGGCGAGGCTCTCGGCGAGGTCGCGGGCCTGCCGGGCGAACGAGCCGTTGGTGCCGCCCTGCCGGACGTGCGTGTCCCAGCCGCCCTGCTCGGCGAAGGCCACTTCGAGGCCGACGTCGAGCTTGATGAGCTGCGCGATCTGGCGGAGGCTCTGCCCCAGCTTGCTCCGAGGGTACTCCGCGCCGTTCTCGGAGCGGTAGTTGCTCAGGTCGGCCTCCTGCAGAATGCGCGCGGCGTCGAGGCCCTCACGGCCCGCCTGGCTGAGCGCGTCCTCCTCCCCGAGCAGGTTGCGTGTCGTCTGTTCGTAGAGCGCTTCCAGGCTCTGCCCGGCGGTCTGGGCCAGGTCGGCCCCGCGCACGTGCAGTCCGAAGTCTTCGAGCTTGGCGATCGAGAGCGCGTTTTCGGGCCCGAAGAGCGAGCGCGGCAGCGCGGGCGTGAGCGAGACGGCCTGGAACGGCGTCGCCTCGTGCCCGGCCAGCCCGACGGCGCGGTTGAGCCAGCCGCTGCGCCCGCGGACGCCCGGCGTGCCCGTCTCCATGTAGTCCTGCGCGTCGAAGTGCGAGCGCGTCGGGACGGGCGAGCCAACGCCGTGGACGATGGCGAGGCGTTGCTCCTCATAGAAGCGCGCGAGCGGCTCCAGCGCCGGGTGTAGGCCATAGGTTCCGTCGAGGTCGCGCAGGCGCGTCTCGGCGTTGCGCGCTGCCGAGAGGGTCAGGGCTGGGCGCACGCGCTGAAGGTGCGGGTCCACGAGCGGCTGCACGGCGGCGAGGCCGTCCATCGCGCCGCGCTGGAAGAGGCACACGAGCGTCTTCCGGCGCTGGAAGAGCCCCGGGCCCGTACTCGCCTGCGCGGTGCGTCCGAGGAACAGCGGGCACCCGCCGAGGCCGCTCGCCAGCAGCGCGAGGCCCGAGGACTTGAGAAAAGCACGACGGTCGATCATGGCGATGCGGTGTTGCTGTGTGGCAGTGGGACGGAGGGCTTGATGACGGCTACCGCCGCACCGCCCAACGGCCTCACCGCTGCACTCATTTACTGTCGTTGAAACTCGGGCGAGCCGAGGATGACGCCGACGACCAGCGCCAGCGTCTCATTCGAGCGAGTGGCGCGCGCGCGCTGGCGACGGGGACGCTCCGGCTCGTCGAGCTGCTCTCCGTCCACGACATCAGGGCGAGCCTCAGGCGCGGCCTCGCGGACGCGGTCCGCAAAGTCGGGGCGGGCGATGAGCGGGGTCAGACGCGCTAGCGTCTCGTCGAGGTCGCGCCCGGGGAGGAGCAGCCGCGCGTACGTCTCCAGCGCGGCCTCAGCAGACTCGGGCTGGCGATGCTGGTTGAGCGCGGCAAGGTCGAGCCGCACGCCGCGGATCGTGCCCTGGGCGAGTCGCAGGCCGAAGTCCATGCGGGCGAGCAGCGACCCGGTGTTGATCCAGGCCTCCGAGGCTTCGTCGTAGCCGGTCGGTGGGACGGCGCGGTAGGGGCCCTCCCCCATCGTGCGGAGCGCGGTCGTGAGCGGCCCGACCCGCGCAACGTCGGCGTCGGTCGCGCGGAGGGCGCTCGCCACGTACTCCAGCGGCGTCTTGACCTTGCCTTCGAGCGCAGGCAGTGCCCAAAACTCAGGCGCCTCCACGATGGCCCACATCATCGCTTTGAGGTCGCCGTTGGTCTCAGCGAAGACCTCCGCAAGTCGCTCCACGAGCACATCGTCGGGCTCGTCTTGGACGAACTTCACGGCCAGCTTGCGCGCGAGGTGCCGCGCCGTGGACGGGTGCGCGGCGAGCATGCCGAGGATGCGCTCGCCCTCGTCCATGCCGCCGCCGGTCGGGAAGCGCTCGCCGAGGATGGTTTTTTCCTCCGCGTCGTGATAGTTGGGGATGAACAAGAAATGGCCCTCGCGGACGATGCCGGGCCGGTTCAAAAATCGGTCGAGTTGCTGCTGGCCCCGGGCATCTACCATCGCGGCCTGAATGCGGCGGCGCGGCAGCAGCGTCCACCCGGTGAACGCCCGCGCGACCTCCTCGACATCGCTCTGCGTGTAGCCCCCATCGACGCCGAGGGTGTGCAGTTCCATCAGTTCGCGGGCGTAGTTCTCGTTGACGCCGCTCAGTCCGCCGGGAATCCGCCGGGGGCGCGGTGCCGTCGTCCGGGTACCCTCGGGCGCGACCGAGAGCGCGTTGTCGAGATAGCTCAGCATCGCCGGGTGGCGGGCCGTCGCGCGCAGCATGTCCTCGAACCGCCCGGTCACATGGGCGCGGATTGCCGTAGTCTCATAGTCGCGGAGGTAGAGCACCACGTCCGGTTCGAGCGTCACGTTGAAGTGGTTGAACCAGAAATCAGTCAGCACCTCTTGCAACTGATAGGGACTGTGGACCGCCCGCATGATTTTGTAGTGCGCCAGATCGCCGAAGATCTCGTTGGCGTTGCGGTAGCCTTTTTCTTCGCGGATCTGGCGGATGGCGGCGGCGCCATCTGGAGCGGCGGGCCGCGTGTCTCGCGGCACCATCCCGCGCGTCCTCGCCTCCTGGAGGACTTCGCCGTTGCGGCGGTAGATGCTGATCAGGTCGTCCATCGAGCGGGCTAACGAGTACCGGTCCGCGAAGAGCGCTGTGACTTCGGGAGGCAGCGCCCCCGGATCGAGTTGCGCGGCAAACCAGGCGTCCAGGCCCTGATTCACCATCGCATCTACGTCGCCGGGGCGAGGTCCGTAGGCGAACCGGTTGAGCAAGTGTGCCGCCGCCTCGCGCTCGGTCAGGCCCGCCTCGATGTAGGGCATGCGCGACGCCTGCATCGCGGTCGGCATCGACGGCGAGGCTCCGGAGCGCTCCGTGGGCTGCGAGCACGCCGACCCGGCGAGGAGCATCCAGAACAAGACGAGGACATGCAAGACCATCACACCGCAGGAGGACGAGGGGGTTGGCAGAGAATAGGCACTCATTCGATCACACGAACGTCCCGCAGGCGCAACGATTGTTCCACGAGCACGGTGAACGTCCGGATGCGGCGGCGCTGCTGCGCGACGAGCGTGAGCGATTGAGCGGCGGGCAGGTCGAGCCCGTTGGTCCGGGCATAGACGGTGGCGATGTCGAGGCGCGTGCGAACGTCGGGGGCACGCACATCCGGACCGCGGCGCGGCGGCGCCCCACGCGGGGGACCACCCCCAGGAGGGCCTCCCCGAGGCAGACGCCCGCTGGGCGGAGGCCGATCGCCGCGCGGGGGCTGGCCGCTCTCGAACGCGACGCGGACCTCACTGGCGACGAGGCGCGGGGCGGCCGGGAGCCGATCCCCGTCGCGGGCAAACCAGAACGTGGCCGCGTCCACGCCGCGCGGCAGCCGCCCAACCCGAGTGCGCCACACGGGCTGGCCGTCCCGCACCTCAGCCACGAGGTCACGGGCTTCCGCGACCCGCAGGATGGGGTAGGGCAGCGTCATCGGCCGTTCGAGCCACGAGGCCCCGCGCCCCAGGAGGCGCCGCAGCGGGTGCGTCGCTCGCTCGTAGTCCGCCGGGGCCATCGTCTCGCCATCGACTTCGAGCGCCTGCACGTCAGCGTCGAAGCGCGGCAGGCCCGACACAGCCTCGCCGTCGAGCCGCACGCGCACGTCCACGTCGGCGCGCAGCCGGTGAGCGCCCTTCGGCCCGTCGACGGTCCGGTCGAGGGTGAGCGCAAACGCGACGCCGTCCGCGGCCCGGAGCTGCGCGGTCTGCTGCGCCCGCCACGCCGCGAGCAGCGCATCGCCGTCGGCTGCGTCCTGCGCACGCACATCCGGCGCGCCTGCGAGGAGCAGGGCCGCGAGCAGCGCCGCGAGCAAGGCCGCGATGGAGAACGAGAGACGCATCGGGGTTGGTAGCCGTGGAAACGTAAGGGGTAGGGTGGCTTCGTGATGAAGTCGGGGCGACCGGGCACGGTAGGCTCAAGAACGGGCCTCGTCGGCGGTAGTTGTCACGAAGCCGTGGCGGAGGCATTGGCATTCTACGGCATCCCGCTGCCTGGCGCCCCTAGCGTGCAACCTCGGCGGACGTTCGCCCTATGTTTGCCCTACCTGCCTAGCTGCACCTGCCTAGCTGCACCTGCTTGGCTGCCCCGCCTACTACGCCGCGCTCCCCTCGCTGAATGCCCCCGCTATGACCACCCCGCACCTGCTCCTCGTCGAGGACGATCCCGACCTGAGCACGCTCGTCGGCACCCGCTTCTCGGACGCGGGCTATGAGGTCACGACCGCCGACACCGGCCCGGCCGCCCTCGATGCGGTCGCGCGCCGCGTCCCCGACCTCGTCCTGCTCGACGTGATGCTGCCGGGCCTCGACGGCCTGGAGGTCTGCCGCCGCCTCCGCGCCGACCACCCGCTGCTCTACATCATCATGCTCACCGCGCGCAGCGACGAGCTCGACCGCGTCGTCGGACTGGAAGTCGGGGCCGACGACTACGTCACGAAGCCGTTCAGCATGCAGGAGTTGGTCGCCCGCGTCCGTGCCGCGCTGCGCCGCCTGCGCCGGATCGAGGAGTTGCGGGCCATCGCCCCAAGCGACACGCCCAGCGAGGCCCCGATCACGTTCGACGACCTCACCATCGACCCAATGCGGCGCGCGGTGGCACGCGGCGGCGACTTCCTGCACCTGACCGTTCGGGAGTACGACCTCCTCCTCCACCTCGCCCAGAACCCAGATCGTCCGTTCTCGCGCACGCAGTTGCTGGAAGACATTTGGGGCATCACCTACGAAGGCTACGACCGCACCATCGACAGCCATGTGCAGCGGCTGCGCGCCAAGCTGGAGGACGACCCTGGCGCGCCGCGTTTCGTCCGCACCGTCTGGGGCGTCGGCTACAAATTCGCCTCGGCAGCAGAGTGAGGGCGTGTGAGCGCTTGAGGGTATGAGGGTGTTTTTCCGATGAAGCAGACGGCTTCGAAATCAACACATTCTGCGGGACGGCTTCCGCGCGACTCGGTGCAACCGCAATCACTGGAAGCGCGCCCCCACACCCCCACACCCCCACGCACCAGTACCCTATTCTGGCGGCTCGCTGCGCTGCTGGCGGGGGCGCTCGTGGCGACGGCGGTGCTGTCGGTGCTGCTGGCCGCGACGCTCGTGCGGAGCGAGTCGTCGGCGCTCATCGAGCGGAGCCTGACGCTGCGCCTGGACGCGCTCGCCCGCGAGATCGAAGACCGGGCCGTCGTCTCCGCCGACACGATTGCGCTGCCGGACCTGTTGCGCTACGACCTCGCCACGCGCTTCGCCGACCCGCTCGCGCTCATCGACACCACGGGCACCCCCCTCGACACGTTCGAGCCAGGTGGGCTCTTCGCGGAGGCGACGCGCCCGACCACCGGCGTGGCCGTGCCCGACAGCGCAGTTGCAGCGGTGCGCGCCGGCCGGATCGCGGTGGCGCTCGACGTCTGGAGCACCGAGACGTCGTGGGCGGCGGTGCCGCTTCTGGACGACGCGGGCTATCCCGTCGCTGGCGTGGTGGTGCAGCCACTCACCGGCACGGTGGAGGAAGAGGCCGCGGGCGCTCAGCGGGCCTACCGAAACGCCTTGCTCCTCGGCGGGGCGATCGCGCTAGGCCTCGCGCTCGTGCTCGGCGGCGCGCTAACGTGGTGGCTCGTGCGCCCGATCCGGCGCTTCACGCAGCGCGTCGAGCGCATCGGCGAGGGCGACTATACCGCCCGGCTGCCCGTCGAGCGCGCCGACGAGATCGGACGGCTCGCTGCGGCCATCAACGACATGGCCGCGCAGGTCGAGGCCAGCATCGACGCACTCGCTGCGACGGGCCGGATGCGGCGCGAACTCGTCGCCAACGTGGGCCACGACCTCCGCACGCCGCTGACGGCCATCCGCGGCTACCTCGACGAGGCGGCGCGCTACCTCGGCGAGGACCGCCCCGACGCCGCCCGCGACGCGCTCGCCATCGCCCAGCGGCAGGGTCGCCAGATGACGAGCCTCGTGTCGGACCTCTTCGAACTGAGCACGCTCGAACGGGCAGCGGCTTCGACGGGCGAACTCGTCGGCGCGCTGCACCTTGGCCCAGTCCCGCTCGGCGAGCTTGCCCGCGACGCCGCCCGCGCCCACGCCAAGCACTTCGCTGGCGCCGACGTCACGCTCGACACCGACCTCCCCGACGGCCTCCCCGTGCTCAGGGCTGACGGTGCGCGGCTGATGCGGGTCCTCGACAACCTGCTCTCCAACGCGCTGCGCCACACGCCCGAGGGCGGCACCGTCCGGCTCAGCGCCGAAGCTTTCGATAGCGTCGTGTGTCTGCGCATCGCGGACACCGGCGAGGGCATCCCACCCGAGCAGTTGGCGACGGTCTTCGAGCGCTACTACCGCGGCACGTCGGCGCGCACGCGCGCCGCTGCGGGTGCGTCCGGCAGCGGCCTCGGCCTCGCGATCAGCCGCGCCATCGCCCACGCTCACGGCGGCGACCTCACGGCGACAAGTAGCTCCGGCGAGGGTGCCACGTTCACGCTGACGTTGCCGACTGGACGCCGCCCCCGTGTCTAGCGACGCTTCACCGTGTTGCCAGCATGGCGATCATGGGTAGAGACGCCTCGGCGAGGCGTCTCTACGGGACCACGGCGTCTCTACGGGGCATCGTGACAACCCACAAAAAAACGCCCCCGACCGCGAGGGCCAGGGGCGTGAACCGGAGCGGACCAGGATGCTGACGCTCGTCACCTCGTCAGCGTGGGCGGCCAGCCGAGCCGTTTAACTGGCAAGCCCGTTGTGAACGGGTCCGTTCCGGATGCGTGGCCCTACGGGGCCGTTTCGAGCAAAGATGCAGGCGGTGAAAAATTTTGCCCCCTACCTTTCTCCTGCTACGAACAACGACTGCGTAGCCACCGACCGAGCCGTCGTCAACCGGCACACGTAGACGCCTGCGACCAGCGAGTCCGTCCGCACGGTTCGCGTGTGTTGCCCCTGCCCAAGACGCCCCGCATGCACTGTAGCTACACGGCGGCCTAGAAGGTCGTAGATCGCCAGATCTACCGGTTCTGCCTTGGCTAGCTCGACATTCAGGGTGGCGCTGCCGCGAGCAGGGTTGGGATACGGCGGGGCGAGCAGCGGCCGCGCTAGGTCTGCGCTGCCCGTCTCGGTAGCCGTTCCCACGTTCGGGTCGCGGAGCAGCAGGCGGTCGACCTGCCCACGGTTGCCGATGAACAGGTCCAGGCGTTTGTCGCCGTCAAAGTCAGCTACTTCGAGCGCGAGGCCGTCGGCGGTCGGCAACGCAGGAAGCAACGCGTCGGTGGCGTCTATGAACACGCCTGCCCCGTCGTTCGTGTAGAGCCGCACCGGTACAGTCTGCCCTACGCCGTGCGCGATGAGGTCGAGGTCGCCGTCGCCGTCCACATCGAGGAACTTCGCGTCGAGGTTGGTGGCGGCCGAGGCCGGGAGGTTGGCCGCGGTGGCATCGGTGAAGACGCCCGTGCCGTCGTTGAGCCAGAGCCGGTCCTGCGGGTCGCGCTGAAAGAGGAAGAACACGTTCGAGAGGTAGACGTCGAGGTCACCATCGCCGTCCACGTCGGCGAACGTCGCCTTGCGCGTCTCGACGGGCGGGGAGGCCGGCAGGTTGGTCGCCGTCACATCGGTGAACACGCCGGTGCCGTCGTTGAGCAGCAGCGCGTTGTCGTTCTCGTTGCCGACGAAGAGGTCGAGGTCGCCGTCGCCGTCCACGTCCGCAAAGGCGACGTCCTGGTTGGTGCGGTCCTCGACCGGAATGCGCGCGGCCGTCTCGTCGAGGAAGCCGCCCTGCCCGTCGTTGATGAGCACGAAGTCTTGACCAGCGTTGCCTATGACGATGTCCGGCCGGTCGTCGCTGTTGAGATCTGCCACGGCGATGGCGTTGGCCTCGCTGTCGGGCAACGTGAAGCGCGCCGGGGTGAAGGTGCCCGTGCCGTCGTTGAGGAAGAACTCGTGCTGGCGGCCGATGCCGTTGAAGTTGATGAAGTCCTCCTGCACGAAAATCAGGTCGAGGTCGCCGTCCCCGTCGAAATCCGCGATGGCGATGTCCTCGGAGTCGTACGTGTTCGAATCGGGCAGACGATCGCGGCCATCGGCGAAGGTGCCGTCGCCGTTGTTGATCAGCAGGACGTTCTCGCAGCCCTCGCAGGCGAGCACGATGTCGAGGTCGCCGTCCCCGTCGAGGTCAGCGGCTTCGATGTCCATCGTGGCGCGTTGGTTGAACGGGATCGTCGGTAGCGCGTCGTCGGTGACGTCGAGATACAGGGGCTGGGCGAGCGCGGGAGGAGCCGCGAGCAGGAGAGCCAGAAGGAGGCGCATGAGGCTGGGGCTGGTGAACGGTGGCGGCCTCAACCTAGCCGCCTGCGCCGCGCGGTTCTAGGCAAATCCTGCACGACCGAGGCGGATTTGGAGGCATGGCCGCTGCTTCGCTGGGGCCTAGGTCTACCCCGCCTGATGCCTCAGGCGCCGCCACATTTTCCCGCCTTCCCCTGCCGATGTCATCCTGAGCGAGCAACGCGAGTCGCAGGATCTGCGGGCCATCATCTATGTGCCCACCGAAGCGCGGGGGTAGACAGGGTGTTATACCCCAATCTCTTTTCCCTACAGCAGGCCATCATCCGCTATACCAGCACACCGCATGCAGCCAAGCGAGAAGTCAAATAAAATCCTCGAACCGAAACGAAAGAACCGAGTCCTGATCGTCGCCAGCATGCTCGGCTGTTACGCTCTCAGCTTCGCTCCTGATGAGTTCGTTCCCATTGCCTGGATGAGCGAAGTCTTAGCGTATGCGATGCTAATTGGCATCCTGGCGAACTACATCTACGATGGAGATTCCGAGCGCTAATTTTTTCAGAACCTGCTCTGCGCCTGGCGGAAGGCCATCGTCACCTTTTACCAAGATGTCATCCTGAGCGAACGGAGTGAGCCGAAGGATCTCTGTCTATCTCAATACCTAGGATGAAGCCGTCAAGCCAGCCCGCAGATCCTTCGACTCCGCCGTTCCGGCTCCGCTCAGGATGACACGCGGGGAGATCGCTGTTCCCTCGACTCCCCGTTTCCCTGTCCCGTCGGTTCGTCACTCCGGCGTCCAGGCGTCGATGCGCTGCTGGATGACCTCGGCGGCGCGCTCGGCGGGGATGCGGACCTGCTCCAGCGAGTCGCGGTCGCGGATCGTCACCGTGCCGTCCTCCAGCGTGTCGCCGTCGATGGTGAGGCAGTAGGGCGTACCGATCTCGTCCATGCGGCGGTAGCGCTTGCCGACGGAGCCCTTCTCGTCGTACATCACGTTGAAGCGCCCGCGCAGGTCGGCGGCGATGGCCTCGGCGCGCTCGGGCATGCCGTCCTTCTTGACGAGCGGGAAGATCGCCGCCGTGAAGGGCGCGAGCTGCGGCTGGAACTTCATCACGGTCCGCTTAGCGACTTTCCCGTTGTGGTCGGCGACTTCCTCCTCCCGGTAGGCGTCGCAGAGCACCATCAGGATCGTGCGGTCGAGGCCGACGGACGTCTCGACGACGTAGGGGATGTAGCGCTCCTTCGTGTGCGGGTCGAAGTACTCCATCTTCTTGCCGGAGTGCTCCTGGTGGCCTTTCAGGTCGAAGTCCGTGCGCGAGTGGATGCCCTCGACCTCGTTCCAGCCAAAGGGGAACTCGTACTGTACGTCCTGCGCGGCATCGGCGTAGTGGGCGAGCTTCTCGTGCTCGTGCCAGCGCAGCTTGCTCGTGCGGATGCCGTTGCCGACGTGCCAGCCCATCCGCTTTTCGGACCACGCGGCGTAGGCGTCCCTCTGGTCACCGGGCTTGATGAAGTACTGCATCTCCATCTGCTCGAACTCGCGCATGCGGAAGATGAACTGGCGCGCGACGATCTCGTTGCGGAAGGCCTTCCCGATCTGGGCGATGCCGAAGGGCACCTGCTGGCGGCTCGTCTGCTGGACGTTGTGGAAGTTGACGAAGATGCCCTGCGCGGTCTCAGGGCGGAGGTAGACCGTGCTGTCGCCTTCAGCGAGCGCGCCGAGTTGCGTCTCGAACATGAGGTTGAACTGCCGCACGGCGGTCCAGTCGAACGCGCCGGAGTCAGGGGCGCGGATGCCCTCGTCCTGGATGATGTCGAAGAGGGCCTGCGGCAGGTCGTCGGCGTGGAGCGCGCGGACGAAGCGCTCGTAGACGGCGTCGGCGTCCTCGTCCTTGCCCTTCTTGCGCAGCTTCGCGATGTGGCCCTCGATGAGTTGGTCGGCGCGGTAGCGCTTCTTCGACTGCTTGTCGTCGATCATCGGGTCGTTGAACGCGTCCACGTGGCCCGACGCCTTCCAGACGGTCGGGTGCATGAGGATGGCCGCGTCGAGGCCCTCGACGTTGTCGTGCTCGTAGACCATCGCGCGCCACCAGCGGTCCTGAACGCGGCGCTTGAGCTCGACGCCGAGCGGGCCGTAGTCGTAGGTCGCGGCGAGGCCGCCGTAGATCTCAGAGGACTGGAAGAGGAAGCCGCGGCGCTTCGCAAGGGAGACGATGGTGTCGAGGGTGTCGGCCATGATCGAGGCGTCAGAGACGGGGGGCGGAGAAAGATGAATCGCGTCCTACTAAAAAAGACACCCCGGCGCGGGATGTCTCAGAATCGTTGGCGAAAGGTACGAATCGGGCGTGGCGGGAACGTCGTGGGCCGCGTGCGCTACAGGGTGCCATTCACGGTTCAAGGTTATTCTCTGCCATGCTTCGCTCCCCCCGTTCTCATCGTCTCCGCGCCTGGCGGCTCTCCGCTCTTCGAACTGTCCCCCTCGCTCGCGAGGGGGACAGCTTGACCACCGTGCAGGTGCGTCAAGCGGGGGGAGCCGCCGTGCTCCTTCTCTCCCTTGTGCTCGCCGCTGGCTGTGGTACGGCCTCGGAAAACGAGGGCGCTACCTTGCTAGAAGCAGACGGTACTGCGGGGATGGTGACGGCGCTGGCCGCCATCGTCGATTCGGCGAACGCGACGCCCACGCCCTACTTCCACCGCAACCGGCGCCGGGCCGAGGCGATCCGGGCGCGGCTCATGCGCGTCGTCGGGCCGCAGGCATTCTCGCTGCGCTACGCCTTTGCCGAGGAGGTGCTCGACGCGGGCGACTCGCGCGCGGCCATCGTCGAGACCGAGGACCTGCTGCGGCAAGTGGGCCTGCGCCCCGAGCAGATCGGCACCGACGCGATGCCTAGCGACCCCCGGGCGCCCGGGGCGCTCTCGCCACGCACGAAGCCGCTCGTGGATCTCCTCGCGCTCAGCCACCTCCGCCTCGCCGAGCAGGAAAACTGCTTGACCAACCACAACGGCGCCGTCTGTATCCTCCCGTTTGCGCCCGAGGCCGAGCACACCGACGAAACGCATGCCCGCACCGCGATCCGGCTCTACACCGCCCTCGCGCGCCACTTCCCCAGTGACCTCGGCAGTCGATACCTGCTGAATCTCGCGTACATCGCCGTCGGCGAGTACCCCAGCGGCGTGCCTGCCAACCTCCGCGTGCCGGGCCTCGCGCGCCCTGCGAACGCCGCGCTCCCGCGCTTCGAGAACGTCGCGCCGAAGCTCGGGCTGGATGTGGATGGGCTCTCAGGCGGCATCTCGGTGGCCGACTTCGACGGCGACGGGCACCTCGACCTGTTTATGAGCGCCTACGGACTCGACGAGAACGTGCGGCTCTTCCTTGCTGACGGGACGGGCGGCTACCGCGACCACACGCAGGCCGCTGGCCTCGACGGCATCGTGAGCGGGCTCAACACGACGCACGCCGACATCGACAACGACGGCAACACGGACGTGCTCGTACTGCGTGGCGCGTGGCTCGGCGCCGTCGGGACGCACCCAAACTCACTGCTGCGCAACAACGGCGATGGGACGTTTGAGGATGTGACGACAGCAGCGGGACTCGGCAGCACCGACTTCGGCGCGGGCCATCCGACACAGGTGGCCGCCTGGGCCGACGTGGACCGTGACGGCGACCTCGACCTCTTCGTCGGGCACGAGTCGATGGGGTCGTACGCCGAGCTAGGCGTAGGCGACGCGGCGGCGGGGCAGCGGCACCCGTCGCACCTCTACCTCAACGATGGCACCGGCGTCTTCACGGAGAGCGCTGCGGACCTCGGCCTCACCGTCGATGCGTTCGTCAAGGGCGCGGCCTTCGGCGACGCGAACGACGACGGCTGGCCTGACCTCTATGTCTCGGTCCTCGGCAGCAACAACCTCCTCTTCCTCAACCGCGAAGGCGCCCTATTCGAGGAAGTAGCGGCCCAGGCGGGCGTGCAAGCTCCGACGTTCTCGTTCCCGACGTGGTGGTGGGACTACGACCACGACGGCGATGAGGACCTGTTTGTTGTCTCCTACGACGCGCGCTTCTTTGAAGACGTGGCGGGCCAGGTCGCCCGCGAGTTTCTCGGCGAGGCGTCGCAAGCCGAACGCCCGCGCCTCTACCGAAATGACGGCGCCGACGAGGCAGGGCTCCCGATGTTCACCGACGTGACAACCGAAGCCGGCCTCGACCGCGTCGTCTTCGGGATGGGCAGCAGCTTCGGCGACCTCAACGGCGACGGCTGGCTCGACGCCTACGTCGGGACGGGCGCGCCGGACCTGCGCTCGCTCGTGCCCAACCGCATGTTCCTCGGTGGCCCGACCGGCACGTTCGACGAGGTGACGATGGACGGCGGCTTCGGGCACCTCCAGAAGGGGCACGGCATCGCCTTCGCCGACCTCGACCGCGACGGCGACGAGGACGTCTACGCCGTCATGGGTGGCGCCGTCGAGGGCGATGTCTTTCCGAACGCGCTCTTCGAGAACCCGGGCTTCGGGCAGGCACACGTCACGTTCTTGCTCGAAGGCAACCCGGCTGCCAACGAAGGGAGCGGCTCGAACCGCAGCGCCATCGGAGCCCGGTTGCGGCTCACCGTCGCCGACGCACGCGGCACCGAGCGGACGATCACGCGCACCGTCTCGACGGGCGGCTCTTTCGGCGCAAACGCCCTGCTGCAGACTATCGGGCTGGGCGACGCTGCGCGCATCCTCGCACTGGAGGTGACGTGGCCCGATGCGGCTGGCACCGTGCAGACCTACGACGCGCTCGAACTAGGCGGCACCTACCACCTCGTTCAAGGCCAGCCTGCCAAGCGCCTCGTCCGTCCGTCCGTCCCCTTCCGCCTCGACTCGCCGACGGAGCACACCGCCCACTCGATGTAACCCTCCTGGTTTCCCGCGAAGCACCTCGACTCGATCCGCGACCTAGAAGAGGTCGTCGAGCGACGGCGAAGCGTCGGGGCGCACGAGCGCGAGGATGGCCTCGTGCGGCAGGATGAGGTACTGCTCGCCGTCGTATTCCAGCTCGATGGCCTTCTCCTGGAGAAACAGGGCGAGGTCGCCGGGCTCGGCCTGGAGCGGGAGGTAGCGCACCGCAGGGCGCTCGGGCGCCCACGGCTCGGCGTCGGAGAACTCGGGGTTCGGCATCATGTGGCCCGGCCCGGTTTTGACTACGCGGCCAGCCTGGACGCGCTGCTTAGCGCGCACGCTCGCCGGGAGGTAGAGCCCGGCCTGCGTCTGGCTGTCGGCTTCTTCTGGGCGCACGAGCACGCGGTCGCCGACGACGAGGAGCGATTCGAGAGGCATAGCGGTTGGGATACGTGGGGGCAACGCCAAGGTACACGCCGACCGAGCGCGTTCGGTCACAGCGAAGCCGCTCCCATCGCTGGCGAGCGGCTTCGTGGTCGTACGTCCGATGCGGTCTAGCGTTCGCTGTCGAGCATCGCCATTTGCCCCTCGGCGTAGCGCGTCCCAGCGGCGACCCCCTTCGGCACGGCCTGCTCGATCTGCGCGAGGTCGGCGTCGGTGAGCGTCACCGCGACGGCCCCGAGCGACTCACTGAGACGCGTCCGGCTGCGGGCCCCCACGAGCGGCACGATGTCTCCGCCCCGCGAGAGCACCCACGCGATCGCGATCTGCGCGACAGATGCGCCCTTCGACTCCGCGACCCCGCGCAGCGCCTCGACGAGGGCGAGGTTTTGCTGGAGGTTCTCGCCGTGGAAGCGCGGTAGGATCGCGCGGAAGTCGCGGCTCGTCTCGGAGCGCTCGGGCGTCCAGTGGCCCGAGAGTAGCCCGCGCGAGAGCACGCCATAGGCCGTGACTCCGATGCCGAGTTCGCGCGTCGTCGGGAGGATCTCGTCTTCGATACCGCGCGAGATGAGGGAGTGCTCGATCTGGAGATCGCTCACCGGGTGGACGGCGTGCGCGCGGCGGATCGTGTCGGCGCCCGCTTCGGAGAGCCCGACATGGCGGACGTAGCCCGCTTCGATCAGCTCTTTGATCGCGCCGACGGTGTCCTCGATGGGGACGTTCGGGTCGAGGCGCGCGAGGCGGTAGGTGTCGACGTAGTCGGTGCCGAGGCGCTGGAGCGTGTAGGCGAGCGCGTTCTTGACGGCGGCAGGCCGCCCGTCGATGCCGAGCCACGAGCCGTCCGGCCCGCGCAGCGCGCCGAACTTGACGCTGATCTGGATGCCCTCGCGGTTGTGGCCCTGCAGAGCGCCTCGTTGATGGAGCGCCTCGCGGAGAAGAAGTTCGTTGTGGCCCATCCCGTAGAAGTCGCCCGTGTCGAGGAGCGTGACACCCGCGTCGAGCGCGGCGTGAATCGTGGCGATGGACTCGGCGCGGTCGGCGGGGCCGTAGAGGTCGGACATGCCCATGAGGCCGAGGGCGAGCGCGGAGGCGCGGGGCCCGTCGGTGCCGAGTTGGCGGGTGGGCATCGGGGTCTGGATGGAGGTCGTGGTCATGACAGGAGCGGTTGAGCGGAGTGGATGGCGCGGCAGCCGTGGAGCGCCGCGCCCGTTGATCTGCCCTCAATCTCCCTGTTTGCCCGCGCTGCCTCCATGCACGGATTCTAGGAGGCCCTACCAATTTCTCAGACCAGAAGCGTTGTCACGCATTGCCTTGATTTCCCTTCCTTGTCATCCCGGACTCGATCTGGGATCTCGGCAATCCTTCAGAGCACCGCAGTCGGCAGAGGTTCTCAGTCGAACTCAGCGTGACTCTGAGGCCGTACAACTAGGGTGCTGTAACGGATGCCTCACACTCCCGCGCGGAAGGTCGTGGGCGTCTGGCCCGTGTGCTTCTTGAAGTAGCGCGAGAAGTGCCCCGGCTCCTTGAAGCCGAGCCGGTAGGCGACCTCCTTCACCGGCACCTCGGTGCGGGCGAGGAGCGCTTGCGCCTCGGCGGTCGCCTTCTCGGCGATCCACGCGTTGACGGAGCGCCCCGTTTTGCGGCGGACGACCGTCGAGAAGTAGCTCGGGTGGAGGTGCTGCGCGGCGGCGAGGTCCTGCACCTGCGGCAGCGCACGCGCCTCCGGCGGCCCGTCGCCCGCGACCAGCGCCCGCAAGCGCGCTTCGAGGTTGCGTTTGAACGTCCGTACGAGGAGTGTGCTGCCATCCGTCGTGTCGTCGGCCTCGCACAGCGGATCGTAGGTGTCCCAGAAGTCCTCGCGCAGCTTCAGGAGGAGCACGACCAGCAGGCTGCCGAGCACTTTGAACTTGTAGGTCGACGCGCCCTCGTACTCGCGCAAGAGCTGTGCGGCGAGGTCGTCGTAGCTGCGAAAGTGCTCCGGGGCGAGGTAGCTCGGCGGGACCGCCTCGGCGATGAGGAACGGGAAGTCGTCGAGGACGCCCCCGTGGACGTAGCGCTTGAGAAACCCCTCCTCAAAGGTGATGACGAACCCCGTTGTGGGCTCCTTCACGCCGAAGCCCTTCACATGGCCAGGGTTGGTGAAGTAGATCGTCCGCGCCCGGGTCGGGTGCGTCTGCTCGTCGATGACGTAGTGCCCGCCGCCGGTGCGGATGAGCACGATGGAGTAGTAGTTCGCCCGGAAGAGCGGCGAGGCGTACGGCGCCTCGGCGTGGACCTCTTCCATCGGGTGCACGGTGAAGCCCTCGACCTGCTCCATCGTCCCCCCAATGGCCGCGTAGAACGCCGCCATCGAGTCGTAGCTAGGGATCGTGTCGGGCATGACGCACGGGGACGGGGCACAGGAGGGCGGGGCGAGGAGGTAGCGCGTTGGACGCCGACCTCTCTCACACGATCCCAGCCTTCTGCTGACCTAGCGGCCCAGAGGTCAGTACGCCAGCGTGCGGTCGATGGCGGCGTAGAGGGTGCGCCGCGCGGTGTAGAGCCCTTCGAGCGGCTTCGCAAACGGGATCGGCCAATCCTCCGCGGCCACCCGCGCCGGCGGCGCGTCGAGGTACCCGAACGCCTCCTCCGCGAGCTCGGCGGCGATCTCCGCCCCGAAGCCGCCCGTGCGCTGCGCCTCGTGGAGCACGAGCAGCCGGTTCGTCTTGCGAAGCGAGTCGAGCACGGTGGCGCGGTCCCACGGGACGAGCGTGCGCAGGTCGATCACCTCGATCTCTGCGCCCTCCTCGGCAGCCCACTGCGCGGCCTCGTCCTCGGCCCACCGGACGCCCACGCCCCACGTCACGATGGTCAGGTCTGTACCCGAGCGGGCGATGCGCGCCTCCCCGAGCGGGACGGCCGTGTCGCCGTCGGGGACGAGCCCTTTGAGCGAGCGGTAGAGCAGCTTGTGCTCGAAGAAGAGCACCGGGTTGGGCTCGGCGATGGCCGCACGCAGCAGTCCCTTCGCGTCGGCGGGCGTCGCGGGGATGACCACCTTCAGGCCGGGCGCGTGGCAGAACCAGGCCTCGGGGCTCTGTGAGTGGAACGGTCCCGCCCCGATGCCGCCGCCGAACGGCGCGCGGATGGTGACGTTGACCGGCGCGCCCCAGCGGTAGTGCGTCGCGGCGAGGTTGTTGACGATCTGGTTGAAGCCGCACGTGATGAAGTCGGCGTACTGCATCTCCACGACGGGCTTGTAGCCGTCGAGCGCGAGCCCGAGCGCGCAGCCGAGCGCGCCTGACTCGATGATGGGCGTGTTGCGGACGCGGGCAGCTCCGAATTCGTCGAGGAAGCCTTGCGTGACCTTGAAGACGCCGCCGTAGTCCGCGATGTCCTGGCCCAGGATCACGATGCGGTCGTCGGCGCGCATGGCGTGGCGCAGGCCGTCCGAGAGCGCGTCGATGAAGCGCTGCTGCGTTCGAGGCACGTTGGATGTTGGTACGAGGCCGGCTTCCTCAAAGTGCTGGGCGTCAGGGCCCGGCGCGAACACGTCGGACCGCTCGCGCTCGGGCGTGCTCGCGACCTCGGGCTGCGTGAGCGCCCACTCGGCCACCTCCTCGACCTCAGCGGCCACCTCTGCGTCGATAAGGTTGAGGTCGGCCTCGGTGAGGAAGCTGTGCTCGACGAGATAGCGGCGGTAGCGCGCCACAGGGTCGCGCTTGCCCCAGCGCTCGAAGAGCTCGTCGGGGACGTACTTCGTGCCGGAGGCCTCCTCGTGGCCGCGCATGCGGAAGGTCTTCATCTCCAGCAGCGTCGGCCCCTCGCCGATGCGCGCGCGGCTGGCCGCTTGCCGCACCGCGCGGATGACCGCGAGCACGTCGTTGCCGTCCACGCGGAAGCCCGCCATGCCGTAGCCCGCCGCCGCGTCCGCGATGTGCTGCACGGCCATCGCGTCGCCCGTGGGCGTCGAGAGGCCGTAGCCGTTGTTCTCCACCACGAAGACGACGGGCAGCTTCCAGACGGCGGCGAGGTTGAGCGCCTCGTGGAAGTCGCCCTCGCGGGTCGCGCCCTCGCCGCAGAAGGCCAGTGCCACGCGCGTCGCGCCGTCGAGCTGCGCGGCGAGGCCGAAGCCGCACGCCACCGGCAGCATCGCCGCGAGGTGCGAGATCATCCCGACGATGCCGTGGTCGAGCGTGCCGAAGTGGAAGGTGCGGTCGCGGCCGTTGGTGAAGCCGCCGTCCTTGCCCATGAGCTGGCAGAAGAGCGGGCGCAGCGGCACCCCGCGCGTGGTCCACACGCCGAGGTTGCGGTGCATCGGCAGGATGGTGTCGTCCGGGTTCAGGCCGGTCGCGCAGCCCACGGCGATGGCCTCCTGGCCGTAGCCCGAGAACCACTTGCTGATGCGGTTCTGGCGGATGAGGCGGAGCATCTTTTCCTCGACGGCGCGCGGCAGCGCCAGGTCGCGGTAGAGGGCCTCGTGGTCAATGGAGGACGAGGGCAGGGCCGTCCCGAGTACGGCAGTGGTGGGGGCGTCCACGGCGTGTGCAGGCTTGGTAGAGGGAGGATACCGGAAGCTACGGCGGTCAGCGAGGTGCTGTCAGCCTTCAGTGACACTCCTCGTTGCATTGCCACCTGGCTTCGCCCTTGTCATCCTGAGCGGAGGCCCCAGGCCAGAGCCGAAGGATCTGCGGGCCAGCTTCCAAGTCGTGCTCCGAGCGTCGAGGTAGACATAGATCCTTCGGCTCGCTTCGCGCGCTCAGGATGACTCATTCAAACTCCAGCAGACGCGTTCAGGGCGTCCCTCGCCTCACGAACAAAAACAGTTCGTCCTCCTCTCTGATGTTTGGCAGCACATACTCAATAATCATTGAGTCATTTTTTGCTTGATATTCCCAGGTACACAGGTATAAGGAATAGTTGCTATACGAGGTCATCACTGACCTCTGAACGATTTCTTCCCCTTCGATGGCAAAACTGCACCCCGTCGATTCAAACCGAATTACTCCCTCATCAAACATCTCGCTCAAGTAGTCACCGGATATGCTCAGCGACTCTTTGCTTCTCGACGTGATGGTAGCGCTGAAGTATCCCTCCATGTTGTAGAGTGCTACACGAGTAGGGTCGGTCCCTTCGGTTCTAACAAGATCGACTTGAACCGAGGGGAAGTCATTGGAGAACAGCGCACAGGACCCTAGCTGAACTGACAGCATCACCAGCGCCACGAACGTTGTAGCCTTCCTCCCGAATGATCGCAATGCATGGATTGCGTTCGGTCTACTCACTGCCCCTTCCCCGTGAGCGCGGTCCGGATCGTCTGCAGGAGGATGCGCGCGTCCATGCCGAGGCTCATGTTCTCGATGTAGAACAGGTCGTACTTCAGCTTCTGGCGCACGTCGTCGAGAGACTGGTCGTAGCCCCACTTCACCTGTGCGAGGCCGGTCACGCCGGGCGGGACGCGGTGGCGGCGGCGGTAGAGCGGGATCTCGGCGGCGAGCTTGCGCACGAAGTAGGGCCGCTCCGGGCGCGGGCCGACGAGGCTCATCTCGCCCTTGAGCACGTTCCAGAGCTGCGGCACCTCGTCCAGGCGCAGCTTGCGCAGCCACGCGCCGAGCGGGGTGATGCGCGCGTCGTTCTTGGTCGCCCACACGGGCCCTGTGCCCCGTTCGGCGCCGTCCACCATCGTGCGGAACTTGTAGATCGTGAACGGCTCGCCGTGCTGGCCCGTGCGCACCTGCCGGTAGATCGCCGGTCCTTTCGAGGTCAGGCGCACAGCGAGGCCGAGCAGGATCCATAGCGGGAGGCCGGCGAGCAGGATGGCCGAACTCACGGCGAGGTCGAAGCCGCGCTTCGCCGCGCGGTCCACCGCCGACATCGGCTCGGGCAGCACCTCGATGAGCGGGAGGCCGTACATGTGCTCCGTCCGCGCCATGCCACCAACGACGGCGTAGAAGTCGGGGACGAGCTTCAGCGTGACGGCCTTGCCGTCGCAGACGCGGAGCACCTCGTCGAGGTAGACGTGGTCGTCCGACCCCAGCGCGATGAGCACGTCCTGCACTTCGAGCCGGTCGATCAGGTCGGGCAGGTGGTCGATGGCGTGGAGCGCCTCGGAGAGGCCGTTGGCGTCGAAGGCGAGGCCGTCGCCGGAGGAGGCGTAGACGGAGCCGTCGCCGCCGGAGGACTCGCGCCGGTCGTCCTCGCCCACGATGACGAGTTCGGGCTCGTCGCGCCGCAGCCGGACGGCGCCGACGATCTCTAGGCCCGCTGCCGGGTAGCGCGCGACCTCGTCGTGCACCTCCGCCACGCGGTCGCTCCAGCCGACGATCACGGCGCGGTGGCGACCGTACCCCGCGAGGATGCGGCGCTTCTGGATCGAGCGGACGGCGAAGCGTCCCAGCGCTGCGAGGCCGATGAACGTGCCGCCATAGAGCATGGCCACCGTCCGAGCCGCGTCCGGGGGCAGCGCATCGAGGACACCGCCGAAGAACAGGCCGAGCGTCCCGACAGCCGTCACCTTCACGAGCGTGGTCACCTCGTCGAAGCGGCTCGCGGCGAAGCGTTCCTGGTAGAGCCCGGCGAGGACGAACAGGAGTGTCCAGAACACCGCACCGGCGGCGAGGACGAGGTAGGGGGAGCCGGGCGCTAGCGCAACGGCCTCAGGCCACGACCACCACTGGGCGGCGGTCAGCAACACGGCGACGTACGCCGCGCTGTGCGCGGTCGCGTCGCTCGCCAAGAGGGCGGCTAGCTCAATTCGTCGGGACACGGGCATCCGGTGCGGGGTGGTACAATCGGAGCGCGTAACCAGGAGCAGAGGCCGTCGGGTTTCTTGGCGAGAGCGTGGACAGGTCAAGGTATTGACTCTCGGTGCAAGATTCAAGCGCCCTCCGCGTACCCTTCGCATCGGGCTGTGGGCGCGCCCGCTCAAGGTGCTGCGGGACATGGACAGCTTGGTGGTGGTTTCGCTGTTCCATACTTCTGGTTCGAGGGCGCATGGCTCTGCATGCATGTGGCGTAGCCGGGTTCGCACGCGTGGAGCCGCACTCGCCGCTGCCAGGGTCACGCCGCTGGCGCACGTGTTGCACCGACGGTATGTCGCTGGTGGCCTCTCCGCCCGGAGTCCTGCGAGCCTCTAGTCATTGCCCTGAGAACCTCTGAAGCACGTTTTTTCATCGATCTCTGATGCTACTCCGGGCTGGCTGCGCTGAACCTTATCACCCTAGACGTGATTCCTAGCGTGCATCTGCGGCTTCAGCATCTCCGTACCACCCCCCATCGCTGAAGCCGTACCACACCGAAGCGGTCTGCGCTTCTCACGCAACGCTTCGTGACGTACACAGCTGCGCTGCGTGAGGCCCACTTCGCGCTTGCATGCTGTCGCCTCACCCTGCCTCTCTACTTCACCATGCGCCCCCTGACACTTGCCCTCGTCGTCCTGCTTGCAACGCTTTCGCAGCACGCACAGGCTCAGATCGACGAGTCTCGCGTGACGGCTGCCCTCGACGCTCTCGCGCAGATCGCGCGGGCAGGCGATGCCTCGCCGCTGTTCGAGCACCTGGCGTGCCTCGATCGCACGAACGGTGACGAAGGCGGCAGCGTTGCACCGTGCGTCTACGAGGGCGATCCGCGCATGGAAGACACGGCGGCAGCCCTCGTGACGGGCATCAACGCGGCCTTGCCGCCCGAGGCAAGTTGGACCCCGGACGCGATCACAACGCGCGCCCGTGAAGGACATACCCTCACCGAGGCCGTAGTGAAAGTCCGCCGCGACGGCGACCTCGTCGGGCTGTCCGCGTTTTTCTTTGCCGACCACGCGTCCCGCCCGCTCCTCGTGCAGGTCGGCGACGGCCCCTCGATGCTGCTCGCCGAGGCGGCGCCCCCGGAGGCCCCATCGATGCTGGACCTCCCGATCCTGCAGGCACCGGACTTGAACGTGCAGCTCCCGGCGCGCGCCGCGCTCCTGCAGCGGGCCATCGACGGCGAGCTATCGACCGCTGACGCGGCGACGCTCCTTTTCTGCCGCACCTATCCAGGCAATGGACGCGGACCGGCTCCCTGCTCCCCGGCCGATGCCGCCGAACGCGTCCCGCAGGTCCTCGCCGAACTCGACTTCGCGCTAGGCGACGCCCAGATTACGCCCCGGACCGAGGTGATTGTCGTTCCACACGAGATCGAAGGCGTCCCGGGCGCGCAGGTGCAGTTCGAAGTCGCGGGTCGCCGCCCCACGCTCTTTTTCATCGAGGACGGGGGCACCTACCTCTATGTCTCGGCACACCCGGACATGGCCCCGCTGACACTGCCCATCCCGGACGCGCAGCCACGCCTCGAAGCGCTCCTCGCCGACCTGCTGGACTGGACCCGGACAGGCAACGCCGAGGCTGCCGCCCCCCACATCGTCTTCCGCGGCGACGGTCCCGACCGCTGGCAGCGCGCCCTCGACCCGGCCGACGCCGACGACCTCGCCAGAGCCGAGGGGGCCCTCCAGCAACTAGCCCGCATGATCGGGACCTACGTCACCTACACGGTGACCTCGTACCTCACCGACACCGAGTCTGAGGGCACCTGGCACGTCCTGGAGACCGAGTTCGAGTCCATGGAGATCCTGGGAGAGACCGAGACCGTGATGTTCGCCTTCCTCCTCATCGACGACGTGTTCGTCCTCGGCGACGTGGATTGAGGCTCGGCGACGTGGGCGGAGCGCTACCGGACAGCGACCTCCTCGCTCGTCGTGACGCTCTCCGGGCACGGGCCGCAGCCTGCAGGATGGACCACCTGGGAGCGGGTGCGCTGGATGGCTTGCTCTGAGTCCGCATCGTGGCCGAGCGTCTCGGGGAGACCGATCCACACGAGAAGCGCCGCAGTGACCGAGAGCCCGCCTGCGATGATGGCGCTCATCGGGAAGCCGATGCCCGCATAGAGCGTCCCGGCTACGGCGCTCCCAACGGCGAAGCCGACCTGGCCGATGGCGATCGTCAAACTCATGAACGACCCACGCCGCGCGCCCACGACGAGTTCGGTGAGCATCGCCTGGAACGCGCTGTAGCGGGCCGCCGCGCAGCCCATGATGCCGAAGAAGAGCGCGAACGGGCCCCACGGCACGCCGCCGCTGAGGGGCGTTGCGGCCATGAACAGCCCTACCCCCGCCGACGCCGCAATGATGACGGGCTTGCGGCCTACGATGTCCGAGATACGCCCCGCGCGCGGCCCGATGAGCACGTTGGACAGCCCGCCGAGCGCGTAGACGCCGGAGATCATCACGCCGGTGAAGCCGAGGCGGTTTTCCATCCAGACGGGGAAGTAGGTCACGAACAGCCCGACGCCGAGGAACAGCACGGCGAAGATGACGCTCGCCCGGCGCGTGTCGGCGCGGCGCAGCAGCTCGCCGTAGCCTCGGCCCACGCGGCGCAGCGTGAGGCGCTCGGTGTCGCGGTTGTTGGTCGCGTCGGGGAGTAGCGTCCAGACAATCACGGTCGCCACGACCATCGTGGCGGCGAAGACGAGGAACGGGGCGCGGAAGCCGTAGAGGTCGGCGAGCGTGCGTCCGATGGGGATGCCGAGGATCTGCCCCACCGCGAAGCCACTCATCACCCAGCCGTTGGCCCAGCCGCGCCGGTCGGGCGGGAACGTGTCGCCGACGTAGGCCACCGCGCCGCCCGAGAGGATGCCGCCCGCCGCGCCCGCGAGCGCCCGCAGCACCAGCAGCGATGCGAAGCTTTCCGCCAGCCCGTGCAGCGCGAGCACGACGGCCATCGAGGCCGCCCCGACGAGCAGCACGCGCCGACGCCCTACGCGGTCCGACACGGGTCCCGTCAGAAGCGTGCTCACCCCGACTGCCGCCGCGTAGACGGTCATCAGCGTCCCGAGCACCGCATCGCCGACGCCGAGTTGCGCGCCGACCATCGGCAGGATCGGCGCGACGATGATGATCTGGCTCGCCGCCGAGAAGACGAGCAGCCACAGCGTGGCGATGATGAGGCCCGCGCGGTCAGGCAGGGGCACGGGCTGGACCGACGGCGCAGGCGTGTTCATGCGTGGAAGCTAGCGCTCGGCTACATACCGAGACTCGCTTCCCCTGATGTTTTGGAATCGAATAGACACGTTGGTTTCAATACCGAAAAAGCTCCCCTTTTGATCTCTCGTCGCGATACGGGACGTAACCAAACGAATAGCAGCGGAGTGGACAAGACAGTACCTGTACGCCTATTATTTAGTCCCACGCAGCCTTTTGGGTGCACATTGCCTAAAAGACTGCGTGCAATCGACAGAAGTAGTAGTTCTACCGCCCCGTGCTCGAACGTGACCAACGCGAGGCTCATCGCTCAGATAGTTCAAGCGCTCACCCGGTACGAGCGTGGTGAACTGGCGGCATCGGAGGTCGAGCGTGCCGTGTCCCTGCACTTCCCCGCGCTCGAACGGGTCGGGACACGCGAGCGGAACGAGGCGGGCCACCTCGCGGCTCGGTTGATCGACGCTGACCTCTCCGATCCGACCGTCGAGGTCAACGGCCAACTGCTCACGTTCGAGGGCGAGGAGCTTGTGGCCGATGTATTACGCGACTTCCGGGTGTTTCTTGCTCAGCTGCCTTCGTAGGTGGGGGGCGGTAGAACCCGTGGCTGCAGGCCGACAACGGGCTCCATTGCTCTTGCTTCGTCCGGGCTTCGGCGTCTACGTTGCCTCTCCCACCTTTCGCGGTCGCTGCCCGTTAGCGGCTGAGCCGCAATCTGTTCGTTCGTCGTTGCTGCTACGCTGCCTCCATAGCTCCAGCAGTAGGCACCTGAAACACCTCCGCGACGGCGCGCACGAGGGCGGCGGGGTCGTCGGGGAGAGCATCACCGGAGTGCACGGGTGGTGCGGCGGCGATGGCGACGCGGAGCGCGTGGAGGCCGCGTACGCCCTGCATGTCGGCCAGCTCTAGGTCCTCGACGCCCGCCTCGATGTAGCCGAGGTGGCGGAGGTAGCCGAGGTACTGCAGGTACTCCTCCCGCTCGGCGCGATTCGAGTACACGACAGCGATCTGGCCGGGCTGCGTGAGCCGCTCGAAGGTGCCCTCCGCGGTCGCCTTGTCGATTTGCCTGCTTACGGATCGAACGGGAGCACGAGGCATTCCACCACTTCACTACACCGTGAGACCATGGAACGCCACGAGATCTTCCACGCCGATCCTGAGATCATGGGCGGCACACCCGTCTTCCAGGGCACCCGCGTCCCCGTACAGACACTTCTCGACTACCTCGAGGGCGGCGAAACCCTCGACGAGTTTCTCGATGGCTTTCCGAGCGTGAGTCGGGAGCAGGCCGTTGCCTTTCTCACGATGGCCAAGGACGCGCTGCTTGCCAACGCCTGATGCGCGTACTTCTGGACGAGAACGTAGACCGGAAGCTGAAGCGGTCGTTCGACGCGACCCACGAAGTGGTCACCGTCCGCGAACGAGGCTGGAGCGGCAAAACGAACGGCGACCTGCTTACATCCGCGGAGGCCGAGTTCGATGTTCTGTTCACGCTGGACAGGAACATGCGCTACCAGCAGCACCTCTCGAAGTACGACCTCGCCGTGGTCCTCGTCACCGCCGTCAGCAACAAGCGAAGCGTGATCGAAACGGCGATGCCGGAGGTAAATGCCCTACTTCCGAGCGTCCGGCCAGGCCGCCTGTACGTGGTTTCGGCCTGACCTCGGGTTGAGTTCCGGCGTCCGACGCTTACCGCCCTTCCTAGTTTCGACTGGGCAAGGCTACCCCGCTTCCGTCGCTCCGATAGTAGGCACCTGAAACGCATCCGCCACAGCCTGTACGAGGGCAGCGGGGTCGTCGGGGAGAGCATCGCCGGAGTGGGCGGGCGGCGCGGCGGCGATGGCGACACGCAGCGCGTGGAGGCCGCGCACGCCCTGCATGTCGGCCAGTTCGAGGTCTTCGATCTCCTGCTCGATGTAGCCGAGGTGGCGGAGGTAGCCGAGGTACTGCAGGTACTCCTCCCGCTCGGCGCGATTCGAGTACACGACGGCGATCTGGCCGGGCTGCGTGAGCCGCTCGCCCGTGCCCGCCACGGTCGCCTTGTCGATCCGCTTCTTGACGATGGCGTAGCGGACGTTGTAGGCCCCGTCGATGTCGAACTGCTTCTCGTCGGGGCGGAAGCGGATGGCGAGCGGGTTGTGCTGCGCGAGGATGAGGTGCGCCACGCGGAGCGCGAGCGGCATCTGCGCCAGCACGGCGTCGAGCGCCCAGCCGACGCTGCACGTCGTCATGAGCTGCCAGAGGCGCAGGTTCTGGAGGTCGAGCGGCGTGAACGTGCCGTCTTCGAGGAGCGAGGTGCCCGCATACATCGTGTAGTCGACGCCGTCGGTCTTGTACTTCTCGAAGAAGTGCGGGACGAGGCGCTGCGCCCACGTCTGCTGCCGGTCGAGCACGTCGGCGACGGTGTCGTTGATGAGCGTGACCGAGTCCTCGTAGCGCTTGCGCTCGCGGTAGAGGACACCCACCTTCGGGTCGAGCGCGGCGCGGTAGGCCGCCACGGCCTGCGCCGCCGCGTCGTTGCGGGCAGCCAGCACGTCGAGGTGCGGCTCCACCTCGGCGTGGAGGAACGTCACTGCGTTCGACTCGTCGCCCACGTTGGGCCGTTCGCGGTCGAGCGCGTCAAGGGCCTGCTCGATGCGATAGGCCAGGAGGTCGAAGGCTGGAGTAGGATGGCCAGCCTGCGCGGCGCGGAGCACGGCACGGGCGAGCGTCAGCTGTTCGCGGCTGTCGGTGCGGATCGCCTCGACGCGCGCCTCCGACGAGCCGCGGATGTCGGACTGCCCGTAGAGCGCGTGGACGTTGTCGAACGCGATGGAGGCGAGGCGCGGCTGCTCGCCTGCCGCCTGCTGCTTCAGCATGGAACGCGCCGCCTGCAGGAAGCGCCACTCGACCGAGGGGTGGATGGCGGTGTACTGCTGCTTGATGAGTGCCTGGAGCCGGTTTGCCTCGGCGTCGCCGTTGCGCTTGAGCGCGCTCGCGAAGAGCGTGGCGATCTCCTCGATCTCGCGGACGTTGAGCGCTGAGAGCACGCTGGGCCTCGCGGAGCCGAGTTCCAGGAAGCCCACAAACTCGTCGCCCACCCGCAGCGGAGCCACCACGAGAGTGCGGTAGCCCACCTCGGCGAGCGTCTGGCCAATCACCGAGCACGTCTGCTGCTGCAGGTCGTCAATGATGACCGGGGCCGTGCGTGCCTCGCTGTAGAAGGACGAGCCCCAGGCTTCGACGTGCGTGGCGTCCTGCGCGCAGATCCCGCAGGCATCGCCGAGCAGCAGGCTCCGCCCGACGGGCTCGCCGTGGCGGATGCCATTGGTGTTGGGCCGTGCAAGGCGGAGTACGCCCAGGTCGAGGTCGGGCTGCCGGAAAACGGTGCGCAGGCGCTGCTCCAGGTGCTCGATGGCGCCGGGGCCCGCCATCGCGTCGGCTTCCACGAGGTCGCGGCGGAGTGCCGAGAGTTCCTCGGTCATCGTGACCTCGGCCGCCTCCATCACCGCGAAGCCGCGCAGCGTGTAGTGCTCGGGCGGCAGTGTCTCAGTCCAGCGGTCGAGGTCGGTGCGGTCGGCGAGCAGCGGACGCAGGACTTCATCGGTCAACGCGGCCGGGGCGGCCTCCGCCTTCACCACCTCGCAGAAGCGCGTGTCGAAACGGAGTTGAAAGTGGCGCGGCAGGCCGGTCGGGTCGTCGGGGTCGACCAGCGTGACCGCGAACGGCACCATCTGGGCGTCAGCCCCATACGCCTCGGCGAGGATGTAGTCGTAGGCCTTGAAGACGTGCTTGCTCGCCATGCCCGGCTCACTGAGGAAGGCCAGCAGGGCGTCTACCAACCCGAGCCGCCGCGCCGTAGGCGTCTCGAAGAATGGAGCAAGGGCGAAGGGCGGGATCGCGAACGCGAGGCGGTCGTCGAGCCAGCCCGACGGGATGAGCGTGCTCATGAGCGCCTGCACGAGGTCGCCGTGCTCCCGCAGCACCGCCGGGTCCTCAATGTCGCCTAGCAGCGCCGGAGTCGCCTCCACGGCCTCCACCAGCGCACGGGCCTGCTCGGCTTCGAAGCCAGCGGCCTCGCCCGAGCGGGAACGCCAGTAGTCGAGCAGCCCGTCGAGGCTGAGCACCCGTCGGAACGGGAAGTCGTCCCCGAGGCCGGGGGCGGCCTGGGGGGCTGTACCGGGCAACGGTACCGAAATGAGCGGGTCAGAGAGCGTAGCAGTCGAGGCCATGCGAGCGTCGGACGAGTGCGCGGTGCCAGGGGCCCTGTGGCACGTCCGATACGCTCAGGGGATCCGCGCTGACCCGAACGGCCCGCCGACGAGGCTATCCCACCAGGATGCCTTCGGGGATGGCGCAGAGACGGTGGAAGTCGGCCACGCGGGCGTCGATCTCGTCGCGGGTGAGCACCATCAGCCGCTCGGGGCCGAGCGCCTCCACGCAGAACGACGCCACCACGCTGCCCATCACGATGGCCTGCTTCATGGTGGTCGTGTCGATGGTCGCTTGGCCGGCGAGGTAGCCCGCGAAGCCACCGAGGAACGCGTCGCCCGCACCCGTGGGGTCGTAGACGTCTTCGAGCGGGTACGCCGGGGCGGCGAAGACCTCGTCGCCCGCGAAGAGGAGCGCGCCGTGCTCGCCCTTCTTCACCACGAGCGTCTGCGGCCCGAGAGCCTGCACCTGGCGCGCGGCCTTGATCAGGTTCGACTCGCCCGCAAGCTGGCGCACCTCGGCGTCGTTGATCACGAGCACGTCTACGCGGCGGAGCGTCTCCGCGAGCGCGTCGGGCGTGCTCTCGATCCAGAAGTTCATCGTGTCCGCGATCACGAGATCGGCGTCCGGCACCTGGTCCATGACCTTCTGCTGGACAGTCGGGTCGAGGTTGCCGAGGCAGACGATGCGGCGGCTCTGGTAGGCCTCCGGCACGACGGGGTCGAACGTCGCAAGGACGTTGAGTTGCGTGTCGAGCGTGTCGCGGTTGTTGAGGTCGTAGTGGTAGCGCCCGGCCCAGAAGAACGTCTTGCCGTCCGGCTCGATGACGAGGCCCTCCGTGCCGATGCCGCGCTCCTGGAGTTCGATGATGTACGCCTCCGGGAAGTCACCCCCGACGACGGCCACGAGGCCGACCTCGTCGGCGAGGAAGCGGGCGGCGAGCGTGAGGTAGGTCGCCGAGCCGCCGAGGATGCGGTCGGTCTGGGCGAAGGGCGTCTCGATGGCGTCGAAGGCGACGGTGCCGACGGCGACGATGCTCATGGTGTCGTAGGTCGAGGGTGGTAGGTCGCAGGTCGGTCCCGGACCGGGGGCGCGGAACCCCAAAACAGCGCCAAAATAGCCGGATGGCAGACCCGGCAACGTGATTTTTGGGCAGAGAGCCCCGTTGCCCGTATTCGGCGACCCTCTCGGGCTCGGCGCCCCAACAAAAAAGGCGGCAACGCTGGGACGCTGCCGCCTGCCTAGGCGAAGGATGCTCTACCGGACTGCAGAGGCGGACCGGAAGCCAGAAGCAAATCGAAGGCCTGCTACTTCTTGAGCTTGTCGAACCAGTCGTCGGCCTTCTTCGCGACGACGCCCAGCACGGCAGCCTTGACGGCGTCCGCGACCACGTCGGCGAAGTCTTTGGCCTTCTCGTAGCCCTCCTCGGCGCGCTCGGCGGCCACCTCGGCCACGTCGCCAAACTTCTCGCCTGCGTCCTGAAGGCGCTCGCGCAGCACGTCGCCGGCGTCGCTGGCAGCGGCACTGCCCTTGGCAGCCATCACGCGGCCTTTCTCGGCGGCGGTCGTGCCGCGCTTGGCGATCTCGTCGCCGAGCTCGCGGGCCCGCACCTCGACGCGCTCGGTGAGCGAGGGCGGCGGCGGCGCCTTGAAGGCGCCCGAGAGCACGCGGCCGAGCGTCAGGCCCACGCCGACGGCGGCGGTGACGGCCAACGCCGGGTGGTCTTCGATCCAGGTGCGCGTGCGCGTGAGCCAGTCCTGCGTGGCAGGCTCGGGCAGCGAGTAGGTCGGCACCGTGAACGAGGGCGACGGCGGCGGGATGCTCGGGCTCGGCGGCGGGGTGGGCTTCGGTGTAGCCGCTGCGTGCGTCGTGGCTGCAGGCGTCGTGGCTGCGGACGCGGCAGCGTCATGACCGGTGTCGGCGCTGGCGTCGGTGTTGGGGGCGTCGGTGCTCATAGCAGACAAGCTGGATGCGATAATGGACAGGAAGGGGACGTGCGCTCGCGACGACGTGAACGTAGTCGTGCCCGCACCGGCAGTAGGACGGGCTCTCCGGGAGCGGCATGGGCCAGCGGAGACTCCAACGGACGAACGAGAGGCTGGGCCGAGGGTGAGCGTATACAACGTGCGCCGCCCCCCGCGTTGTTTCGATGGGCGCGGCGGGCCTTGGCACGGAGTGCAACCTCCACAAGGTCTTTGCCGAACTGTCCGCCCGAAGCGCCGAAAACCTTCTCGGTATTTTTCCTGCGGGCCGCAACGGCCCTGTTTTTGAGGTCACAGCCTCGGCGCCCCCTGCCCGCCCACCGCCGTGCCCCGCCCGACCGCCGCCTCGCCTGCCCATGCTCTCCCCGCAGCTTCCCCTGCTCCGCACCGCCCTCGGGGCGCTCCTATCGGTGCTCCTCGCGTTGCCCCCGGCCTTCGCGCAGCCCGCGCCGCCCTCGACCCCGGACGCGACCTACGCCGAGGCACACGCGCTCTACGACCAGCGCCTCTACGGTCAGGCAGCTCGCGCCTTTCGCGCCTTCACCGAGGCCAACCCGACGCACCCCCGCCACGCAGACGGCCTCTACTTCGGCGGCCTCTCGTCGCTCGGCGCCGGCGACATCGGCCGTGCCGAGCGGCAGTTCGACGCGTTCCGCGAGCAGTACCCGAACTACCCGCTCTCCGGCCAGGTCCGCCTCGCCCTGGGCGAGTATTACTTCGGCGCTAGCGACTTCGGGCAGGCGGAGGGCTACCTCACCGACGCCCTGCGCGACAGCCTCGACGCTGAGGGCGCGGCGCGGGTGCGCTACCTCCTCGGGCGCACCCAACTCGAACTCGGCCGCAGCACGACGGCCCTCGGTTACTTCACGCGGACGGCTTCGCAGTATCCCGAGACGATCTACGCGCCGCGCGCGCTCTTCGATGCTGGCCGGGTAGCGTCGGACCTGGGCCAGCACGCTCGCGCCGCAGACGCACTGGGCATGCTCGCCGAAGACTATGCGGAGGCCCCAGAGAATGCGCTCGTGGGCCTTGCCCTCGCCAACGCCCTCGCGCGCACGAAGCAGCGCCAGGAGGCTGTCACCGAGCTAAACCGGCGGGTCCCCACACTCTCAGGCGCCGCGCTAAACGAAGGGTATTTCCTCCTCGGCGAGATGCACGTCCGCCTCGCCGACGCCAGCGAGGCCGCCATCCCCGACGCCGATCTCCAGAGCGAGCAGGCGGCCCTTGCAGAGGCGGCCAACGAGCACCTCGACGCGGCTACGACCGCCTACGCGCAGGTCACCTACGAGAGCCAGTTCGGCCGCCGCGCCCGCCTCGCGCTGGGGCGCGTCGCCTACCGCACTGAGCGGTTCGAGGCGGCCCTGGAATACTTCTCTGGCCTCGTCAGCACGCTCCCGGCTGGCATCTACGACGATGTGGCGCACGAGGCCGACTACTACGCAGGCCTGACGGAGCGCCGCCTGGGCAACCTCGCCGTGGCCGAGGAGCGGCTGGCTCAGGCGCACCAGCGGCGCCCCACCGGCCCCTACGCCGATGCGGCCCTCCTCGAACTGGGCATCCTGCGCTACGAGCGTCGCCGCTACGACCCCGCCCTCCGCGCTCTCCTCGAACTCCTCGACGCCTACCCCGCGTCGCCGCATCGCGGGGAAGCCTCACGCATGCTCGGCGAGGCGTTTGCCGCGCTCGGGCAGTTCGACCGCGCCCGCGAGTACGCCGACCTCGCCGAGGTGCTCGGCACGCCCTCGGAAGAGTTGGCCGCGGAGGTCGACTTCCAGGACGCCTACGCGCTCTACACCGCGGGCGATTTCGACGCGGCGGCCGACGTACTCTACGAGGTCTACACGGCGTCGCCGCGAGGCCCCCGGGCTGCCGAGGCGCTCTTCTGGGCCGCGGACGCCGCCTTCCGCCACGGGCAGGCGGGCCACCCCCGTGCCTTCGCCCTCGCCGAGCGCAACGCCCAGCTCTACCTCCAGCGCTTCCCGCTCCACCGCCTCGCCGACGCGGGGCGCTACGTCCTCGGCTGGACCTACTTCAAGCAGGGCAACTTCACGCAGGCCGCCGATGCCTTCGAGACGTTCCTCGCCGCCTACGAGGTCAACCTCACACGCGAGGCCGTGCCCTACGCCGCCGACGCCCGCCTCCGGCTCGGCGACAGCTACTTCGCCCTCGGGCGCTACGAGTTCGCCATCGCCAACTACAGCCGCGTGCGCGGGCGCGGGGAGGACTATGCCCTGTTCCAGACCGCGCAGGCCCGCTCGGCCCAGGGCGACCTTGCCATGGCGCTCTCTGTCTACGACCGGCTCCTCGCCGAATTTCCCCAGTCGGCTCTCAAGCCCGAGGCGCGCTTCGCACGGGCGCAGGTGCTCTTCCAGAGCGAGCAGTACGACGCTGCCATCGACGCCTTCCAGGTGCTCGCGGACGACCTCCCCAACCACCCACTCGCAGCCAAGGCACTCTACACCATCGGCGACGCCTACTACAACACGGACCGGCTGCCCGATGCCGAGGACAGCTACCGCGTGGTCCTCCGGCGCTACCCCGACAGTCCCTTCGTGGCCGACGCGCTCACCGGCATCCAGTTCGTGCTCCTTGCCGAGGGTCGCCTCGTGGAGGCCGACAGCCTCGTGAGCGACTTCGTGGCGCTCTACCCCGACCTCGACGCCGAGGCCCTGCGCTACCGGCAGGCCGAGTTCCGCCTTCAGAGCGGCGATACGGAAGGCGGCATCACGTCGCTGGAGACGCAGCTCGAGCGCGGCGGCGTCACGAACCGGCAGCGCGCCGAGATCGGGCTTACACTCGCTCGGGCCTACGCCAACGAGGGACGCGTGGACGACGCCATCGCTCAACTCGCCGCCCTGCTCGACGCCCTTCCAGAAGGGGTCGACACCGCCAGCGATCGCTTCGCAGCCGCCTCGGAGTTGGGCGGACTCTACCTCAATGCGGGCCGCTATGCGGAGGCGCGCGACACGTTTGAGGGACTTGAGATGGACGCGCCCGACACGCAGGCGGTGCTAGAGGCGCGGCTCGGGCAGGCCGCCTCGCTGGCAGGCCTGGGCCGCAGCAGCGATGCCGCCGAGCTCTACCAGATCGTGGCCGACGCGGGCGGGCTGGCGAGCGAACGCGCGCTGCTCGGGATCGCGAAGATCTATGAAGACGACGACCAGAGCGAGACCGCCGTTCAAACCTACGGGCGGATTCTCGACGCCCGCGACGCCGCGGTGCGCGCCGAAGCCACCGTCCGCCTCGGCGTGCTCTACCACACCCTCGGCGAACACAACCGCGCGCTCTCGGTCCTGAACGGCGTCGACCAGCGCTTCGCGGCCTTCCCCATGCTCGTCGCCGAGGGGCTGCTGACGACCGCCCGCGCCTACCGAGAGCTCGGCCTCGACGAGCAGGCCGAGTCGCGCTATCGCCGCGTGGTCGCCGACTTCGAAGGCACGCCCTACGCCGCCGCTGCCCGCTCCGAGCAAACGGGGCAGTAACCCCCGCTGCTCTCGGTCTTCCTTTCCCGTTCCCGTATGTCCATGCGTCTGCCGTTTTCCTTCGCCCTGCTGCTTGCGCTCTTCGCAGCGCCGAGCACGGCGCTCGCCCAGACCGAGGCCCTCCCTGATTTGACGCCGCGCGAGTTCGAGATCCAGGGGAACCTGCAGGTCGACTTTTCGGGCATTCAGCGGCAGCCGCTCTCTGGCTTCGGGCCGCCGCCACGCGCCTACGTGGTGCCCGCCGAGCGCGGCCCCATCGAGTACGCCTATGGCTACCCCGTCGAGCAGATCGCGCCGCCGATCCTAGCGGCGCAGCCGATCCCCAAGGTGGACCTTCTGAATCCGTTCACAGGGCTCGTGGAAGGCCTCGCTGGCGTCTATGCAGGACGGGCGGCGCGGCTGCACCTCCAGCAGAACGGTCGAGCCGGCGCGTTCTTTGTCGATGTGGACTACGACGGGTCGAGCACCTACGCACCGTTCGACGGGGCCGTCTCCGACGCCAACGGGATCTACAACCGCGCGGAGGCAGCCCTCGGGTACATAACCTACACCGGGCTCCAGATCGAAGCAGGCGGGCACTTTGTCGACCACGAGCTCTACGGCGCTGCGTTCAGACAGCCCGCTGCGGCGGCCGGCGCCCCGCTACCCAACCAGCCCACCCGCACGGCCCTCGGGGGGCACGCTACACTCACCTACGAGAGCCCGAGCCTGCCGATCCAGGGCCACCTCCGCTACGAGATCGCCTCGGCATCTACGGACCTCGCCACGTTCGCCGCGCCTGCTGGCGTGGCGACCGACGACCCATCGGAGGGACGACTCACCGCCGGGCTCGCAGCCAGCGTCGGCCGCCTCGACCTGGACGGCCACGCCAGCATCGCCGGGACCAACACCGCGTTCGGTACCGACGTGCGCGGACTTGCCGCAGGCGGCGCGTTCCAGCTGCGCGCGACCCGCACGAGCACCCTCGACGTGGGAGGGCGCGTGCTCGTGGCCGACGGCCCGGCCGGCGACCTTGTCACGGGCGGTCCCGTCATCCGCTTCGAGGTACGCCCGCGCCGCAGCACCGTCCACCTGTTCGCCCACAACGAGCCCCGCGTCATCGACCAGGGCCTCGCTTCCGTGTTCGCGGCCAACCCCTTCGCCGAGACGGCCCCCATCGTGATGCCCGAGGTGCAGCCCATCAACGCGCGGGGCGGGATTCAAGCCCAGATCGGCGCTGCGCGAGCCACGCTCTACGGCGGAGCGCAGTGGGCCGACTTCACCCGCTTCTTCGAACGCAACGCCGCGACCGGCCTGTTTACCGTCGGCTACGGGGAGACCCGGCGCTACTTCGGCGGCATCGAGGTCGCCCTTGGCGACCCAGACCGGGTTGAGGCGACCGTCGGCCTCGAAGTCCGCAGCGGCCAGTTGGTCGACGCCGACAGCGACCTGCCCTACTACGCCCCGGTCGTCGCCCACGCCACGGTCACGGCCGCGCTGCTCGACGAGCGGCTGCGGCTGAGCCTGGGCGCACGCGCCGAGGGCACCCGGCCCGCCGACCGGGTCGGGACGGAGGCTCCGAGCTTCGTCGATCTCCATGCCGACGCCGCGTTTCAGCTCACCGAGCGCTTCGACGTCCTCGTCCGCGCTGGCGGGCTGACGGGCGAGCCCGAGCGCTGGGCAGGCTATCCGGAAGCCCCCTTCGCCTTGCTAGGCGGACTGCGCGCGCGCTGGTAGCGCGTCCCCTCCCAACAGGCACGTGGCGCCTCCTGGATGATGCTATCTTGCCTTCAACCGCCATCAGGAACCTGCTAGGCACGCTGCCATGCCTGCTACCGACGCCGCAGTGCTCCGCGCCTTCGCCGACACGATCCGCGTAGGCCTCTTGAACGACCACACCGTGCATGTTGCCGGGCTCGGCACGTTCAGACGCGAGCACGAGCCCAGCCGCTTTGACGACACCGTGCTTCCGCCACGGCTGCTGCCCCCACGCGAGGTCGTGCACTTCGCCCCGGAGACGCCGCCTCGGCGCACCGTCGCTTCGGACCTCCCGCTTCAATCGGACCTCCCGGCTCCATACGACGGGGCAGCCAACAGCCCCAGCCGTTCGGACCCTACCCGTTCGGACCCTACCCGTTCGGATCAGAGCCCGCGCACGTGAGCGCCGCTGCCTGAGGCACGTCGTTTGCCGCCCTAGCCCAGGCCGCGGCCGTCCGCGCGTTGCCGCCCTCCCATCGCTCCCGACCCATGTCGCCTGACTTCCTTGCTCGCTTTGCCGAACCGCTCGGCATCTCGTCAGCCGAGGCGCGCCCCGTCCTGACTCGGCTCATCGAAAGCATCCACCGGCTCGTCGAGGAGCACGGCGGCGTCTCTGTGCCCGGCCTGGGCACCTTCCGGCGCGACGGCGACCTGCTCGCTTTCGAGCCGGCGCCCGACCTCGCCGACACGGTCAACCATCGCTACGCGGGCCTCGCCCCGCTGGTCCCACGCAGTTCCGCCCCGCCGGAGGCCGCCCTGCCGACCCTTGAACTTGGCGCCCCGCTCCGGCTCAATCTCCCGACGGAGCCGCCGCTGCGGGACCTCGGCGACACCGCGGACCGCCCCCCTGCCGAGGACGTGCGCCTCCCGGAGGAATCGCTCCCCGACGAGCCGCCGCCCGAGGCCTTCGAGGCTGGACCGCTGAGCGCAGCGCTGCCGTCCGAGCCCTTCTCGCTGTCACTCGACAACGCACCGGACGACCTGCCGGAGGCAAGCTCGATCGCTCCCGACGACCTCTTCGACGATGTCTGGAGCGCCGACGACCTCCCGCCGCTCGAACCGCTCGAACTAGACGCGCCGCTCGACCGCAGCACTCCCGCTCTCTTCGGTGCACTGCCCACGGACGCTCCCACCGACGCCGTGCCCACCGACGAGGCACTACAGGAGGACACGCCTGCGTCCGCCAGCGCCTCCGCTCTGGACGCAGACGACGCCCTATCGGAAGCCCCGGCTGATCTGCCAGCCGACGAGGCCTCGGTCTTCCCCATGGCAACGGACCCGTCGGAGGCCGAGGACCCGCTACGTCCGCGGGCGTCCGAGTTCTTCGGGTTCGACGCTGGAGACGAAGCCCGCGACGCCGACGCCCCGGAGGCCACGGCTGCTGACTGGGCAAACTGGGACATGCTATCCGGAGACGACACGCTGGACGCACTCGACCTGGAATCCGGGTCGGACGCAGTCCCTGGCGATACCACGCACGCCGACGAGACGCAAGAAAACCAAGCGTTCGAGGACCCGGCATTCGAGGACGACGCGGCAAACATCTCCGCGCTGGGAGACGACACGTCCTTCGAAAACGCGATACCGTCCGCTGAGAGCGCGCCGCTCGAGCCTGTCGTGTGGGCCACCGACCCAGCGCTAGACGAGGCCCCTGAGTCCGAGCCAGGGGCGCTGCCCGACCTCCCTCTCCCCTTCGCGACCCCGGATGCGCTGCACATCGTTCCGCCGACCCCGTCAAGCGAGACCGCGCCCGACGAGGCGCTGCTCGGCGACCTCACCCCAGGCTTCGAGTTTACCACCGCCCCTGACCTACCCGCTGACCTGAACCTTGCCCCTGACCTGGACCTCAGCACGGACTTCGACGAGCCCGTACGGGCTGAGGCCACCGCCGACGTGGAAGACGGCCCGGCAGACGACAGCGACACGGAGGACGACAGCGACACGGCAGACGACACGAGCGAGAGCATCGGCGCGGCCTCGCTTCCGCTCTCGGAGATGCTCGACACCTCGGACCTCCACGATGTAGACACCGCCTCGTTCGGCCAGACCTCCGCCGACGCATCGACCGACGACTCGGACCCCACCGACGGTGCCCCGCTCCTCTATGATGACGTGTGGGACGCAAGCGACTGGGACGCTCCGGTACGTATCACGCCCCCCGGCGCCGACGAGACTCTGGATGCCGCGTCGATGGCTGACGACGACGCGCCAGATGTACTGGACGCCCGTTCGCTAGACGACGCCGCACAGAACGACGAGGGGATAGAAGCCGACGGGCTTGAGGACGTAAGCCTGGGGGACTTCGCGTCTCTAGACTCCGCAGCCAACACTGAGGCGATCGCCTTGGACCAGTCGGAGACCGACGATACCGGGTTGCCGTTCTTCTCTCTCCAGCCAGATCTGCCGTCGGACTTCGACGAGGCCTTCGAGTCCCCGTCCACGGTCGATGCTGGTGCCTCCATCGATGCTGGTGCCTCCATGGCCGACGCCTCGTTGCACCAGGACCCCTTCGACAACGCCGAGTTGGACGAGGCAGCTTCTCTGCAAGAGCCTCCGATCGAGGAACCTGCCTCTGATGAGACAGACCTGAGAACGGGAGCGCTCGCTGGTGCCGGAGCACTCGGCCTGGCGGGCCTGGCACTCTTTGGCTCGGACGAGGGCGACGAGGAGAAGCCCGACGCCACCGAGGCGACGTCCCTCTCGGAAACGCCCGCCCCGGAAACGACCGACCCCTTCGACTCCACCACTCCAGCCGCGCCGGTAGCCGACGACGCACTGCTGGCCAACGACGCACCGGGCGACGACGTGCCCCAGAGCGACCTTGATGACACGCCGTGGGTCCCCGATGAAGCGACCGTGCCGCTGGACGCCATCGAAGGAGACCGCTTCGAGGATCCCGACCCTGTCGACGCACTAGATGTCGACGCACTAGATGTCGAGGCGCTGGACGTTGAAGCGCTGGACATTGAGGCCTCGGACATCGACGCTGGAGGCCTCGATACCGAAGATTCAGCGTCGGTGGCCGCAGGCGCGGCGGGCGTCGAGGTCGTGGAGCCTGAACCCTTCGACGCGCCCACGGCCTTCTCGGAGGGTACCTCGACCGACGACCTGGGCGTCGATGGATGGCAGACACCCGCGGCGGCAGAGCCGGACGGCCAGCAGTGGACGGACCTGCCGCTCGGCTCGTTCGACGACCCCGCCTCCGAGGCCGACGCTCCGCCCCTGGCTCCGCTACCTTTCGAGGGCGGGATCCCAGACGCCGACCCGGTCTCCATGCCGCTCACGGCAGACCTCTTCGACAACGAGCCCGTCCCGGCCACGGTTGGCGCGATGCCGCCCGACGACGAGCGCGAGCAGCGTTCAGCCTGGCCTTGGCTGCTGCTGCTGCTGCTGCTGCTAGCCCTGCCGGTGGCGGGCTACTACCTGTGGCAGCAACTCAACGGCCCCGCCGACGCTGCCGTCGTCGCTGCCCCGGCGATGCCGGACTCGGACGTAGATCCCATCACCGGCGAGCAAGCTGATCCCACTGCGGATGCCGCCCAAGGCAAAGTCGCGCCAGACGATACCCTACTGGATGACGCGGACTTGCCCTCCGACCCCTTCGCTGGTGCGGACGACACGCCGGACCCGGCCCCCGCGGACGAGCCGCCTGCGGACGCCTCCGCAGAGCCCTCGGAGGACCCGGCTCCTGCGCCCGTGGCCTCAGGCTTGCGCGGTGCCAGCCGCATCGAGGTGAGCCAAGGCGGCTACACGTGGGTCGTAACCACCGACGTGAACGCCGGACCAACCGCTCAGCAGCAGGTCGCGCAATACCGCGCCCAGGGCTACCGTTCGGGCATCGTGCGCGGGCTGGTAGACGGCACCTCCGTCGAGCGCGTCTGCCTCGGCCAGTTTGCCACGCTGGAGTCGGCGCGGCAGGCGCGGTCGCAGCTGCCGCCGGGCGTCTCCCGCTCCTCCTGGGTCCTCAACCTCAACTCGCCGACGGTCCGGCGCTAGTCTCCGGCCCTCTCCGCCTCTCTCGCGTATGACCTCGCCTGCCTTCCTACTCGCGTGGGCCTTCCTGCTCGCGTGGGCCTCCCTGCTCGCGTGGCAGGTCGACCCCAGCGCTCCCGACACGCTCGCCCAAACCATCGAGGTGGTCGAGCGGGTGTCGCTCCTCGAACTGCTCGTCAAAGGCGGCTGGACGATGGTCCCGATCGGGCTCCTTTCCGTGCTGACGGTGTACCTCTTCGTCGAGCGCGTGCTCACGCTGCGCCGGGCCGACGCCGACCCCGACTCGTTCACGCAGAGCGTCCGCGAGTACGTCCGCGAGGGCGATGTCGCGGGTGCGCGGCGCTACTGCCGCGAGTTCGACACGCCGATGGCGCGCATCATCCGGGCGGGGCTCGACCGTCTCGGACGGCCCATCAGCGAGATCAAGGAGTCGGTGCAGGCGGCGGGCAAGCACGAAACGTTTCTGCTGGAGCGCCGCCTCGACCTCATCGCCTCGTCCGCCGCCATCGCGCCGATGCTCGGCTTCCTCGGGACCGTAATCGGCATGATCCGCGCCTTCCAGCAGATCCAAAACCTCCAGGGCAGCGTCAACCCCAGCGTGCTGGCCGAGGGCATCTGGGAAGCGCTCGTCACCACCGCGGCCGGCCTAGCTGTGGGCGTGGTGGCGCTCTTCGCGTACAACTTCCTCGTCAACCGCATCAACCGGACGGTTAACGACCTGGAGCGCGCCTCGACAGACTTCATCGATCTCCTGCAGACGCCATCGACGCCTCGCCCTCCGGCGGGGCCGCCGCGCGACGCCCCGTTTGTCGCACCGTACGCCTCCTAGCCGCCGGGACCGATGAACCTCGACTTCTCGACCGGACGCAAGCCACTCACGGTGTTTAGCCTCGCCGGGCTGACCGACATCGTGCTGCTGCTCCTGATCTTTTTCCTGCTCACGAGTTCATTCGTGACGCAGCAGGGCATCCGGGTCAACCTCCCCGAATCGGCCGCAGGCGTGCCCGAGGAGCAGCAGTATGTCAGCGTGGCGATCACGGCGGAGGGCCTGTTCTTCGTCGGCGACCAAGAGGTGCTCGAAGACGACCTTGCCACCGCTCTTGCTGAGGCGCGCGGCGACCGCGACGCCCTCGTGCTCCGCGCCGATGCCGAGGCCACGGTCCGCCAGTTCGCGGCTGTGGCGAGCGCCGCCCAGGCCAACGCCCTCCGCGTGCTCATGGCAACGGCGCCGCTGGAGCAGTAGGCTTCAGAAATGGGCGAACCGGTACCTGCGTCCTCGCGCATCCTGCTGGCTTCGAACCGTGGCAACAAGTCACTAACCATCCATGTGCACGGGACCGATGTCGAGACGCTTCGGTGCGACATCTCGCTCTGGAGCGCGCTCCCTACACAACCGAAGCCTCAGGCTGATCGCTCCTGAGTGACGTCCGGGGCGCTCGGCGAATTGCCAGGCTCCGCGACGTAGCCTTGCTGCTGTGACGTAAGGGGCCGGGCGTGGCGCGCGAGGGCGCGGTTGCAGGGCGACTACCCCCACCAGCGCGTTTGCCGTGTGGTTTGGGGCGCTAGCTCGTTCGAGGCGCAATGATTGCGGGGGCTACCCGCGCGGCATCCTCGGCCGCCTGGCTGTATGTTCGGGCCGCGAGGGCTCCTGAGCCGCGTTCGCCCACCACCGACCTTAGCATCGCCCATGCCCCCCAACGCCCACCGCTGGGAGCGCCTCCAGACCATCCTCGGCGCAGCGCTCGATGCCGAGCCCGCCGACCGGCCAGCGCTCCTCGATGACCTGTGTGAGGACGACGACGCGCTCCGCGCCGAAGTTGAGGACCTGCTCGCACACGCCGAGGAGGCGGACGACTTTCTGGAGGCTCCAGCCGTCGCCGTCGTGATGCCCTCTTTTTACGACGGCGTTTCCGGCGACGAGCCTGATGGCGAGGAGGCGCTGCCGGACCGCGTCGGGCCCTACCGTCCGCTGCGGCTGCTCGGGCGTGGCGGCATGGGCGAGGTCTTCCTCGTGGAACGCGCCGACGGCCTCTTCGAGCGCCAGGTCGCCCTGAAACGCATCCGCGTTGGCCTCGACGTGCCCGGCGTCGCGCGCCGCTTCGAGGCCGAGCGCCGCATCCTGGCGGCCCTCCAGCACCCGGGCATCGCCCGCCTCCTCGACGCGGGCACCGACGCCGCCGGGCGGCCCTACTTTGCGATGGACCACGTTGAGGGCGAGCGGATCACGCGCTTCGCCGAGACGCGGATGCTGTCGGTCGAGGCGCGCCTCGATCTCGTCGAGCAGGTCTGCGAGGCCGTCCACTATGCCCACCGCCGCCTCATCGTCCACCGCGACCTCAAGCCATCGAACATCCTCGTCACCGAGGCGCCCCAGGGGCAGTCCGGCGCGAAGCCCACGGTCAAGCTGCTCGACTTCGGTATCGCGAAGCTCCTGGAGCATGACGAGGCTGAGCCGCTCACGCTCTACGGGCCCAGCCCGATGACGCGGGCGTACGCCGCGCCGGAGCAGGTCAGCGGTCAGCCCACGACGACGGCCTCCGATGTCTACGCGCTCGGGGTGATTCTCTACGAGCTTCTCACGGGCAAGCTACCGTACGATGGGTCGACCGAGGCGCAATTCGAACAGGCCATCCTCACGGCCGAGCCGCCTCCGCCGAGCGCGCGGCAGCGCAGCCCGGATCATGTGCCGCCGACCGACCCTGCCCGGCTGCGCGGTGACCTCGACGCGATCTGCCTCAAGGCGCTCGCCAAAGACCCCGCCGACCGCTACGACTCGGCGATGGCGCTCGCCGACGACCTCCGCCGCCACCGCACCGGCCAGCCCATCGAGGCGCGCCCGCCCTCGGTGGCATACCGGCTGCGGAAGTACGTCGCCCGGCACCGCGTCGGCGTGGCGATGACGGCGGCCTTCGTGCTCGCCGTCGTGGCGCTGACGGGCGTCTACATTTCCCGACTCACGACCGAGCGCAACCGCGCCGCGGAGCAGGCAGCCCGCGCTGAGGAAGCCCTCACGTTCATGGACTACGTGCTCTCGTCGGCCAATCCCTTCCAGACCAACCGCCGCGACACGCTTCGCATGGGCGACCTGCTCGACGGAGCTGTGCTGGCAGCGGCCGACTCGCTCGTGGACCAGCCGACCGTGCAGGAGCGCATCCACACCGTACTGGGCAACGCCTACTCCGGCATCGGCCGGTGGCACGAGGCCGACTCGCTCTTCCGCCTCGCGCTGCCGGGCCTCCGCGACACGCCGCTGGCCTACGCGAACACGGCGCGCGGGCTGGCAAACGTCCTCGTCCTCCTCGGCGGCGAGGAGCGTGAGTTGGAGTCGATCGCGCTCAACCGCCAGTCGCTCGAAGCGCTACGCGAGGTCGGGTCGCCTGACACGGCCGACCTCCACCACGAACTCGGGATCGCGCTCAACCGACGCGGGGAGGCGCGCGAGGCCGAGGCGCATTTCCTCCAGTCGACCGCTGCGTTCCGCGAGCGGGGGCACACGGCCTACCTCGCGATCTCGCTGGGGCAGTACGCCATGCTGCTCCGCGACCACGGGCGCCCCCTCGACGCCGAGCGTATGCTGCGCGAGGTGGTAACCCTCAACGAGGAGGTGCACGGGGCGACCCACCCGCACGTCGGCGTGTCCAGCTACCTGCTTGCGCTGACGCTGGGCACCAACATGAAGCACGCCGAGGCGGAGGCGGCCGTGCAGCGGGCCGCCTCGATCTACGAGCAGGCCCTCGGCCCCACCCACCCCAACACGCTCGACTGTGCCGTCGCGCGCCACGTCTACAGGGTCGAGCAGGGGCAGCCCGATGCCGTCGATGACCTCGGCACCGCGGTGGCGCAGGCACGGACTTCGGTAAACGCGCGGGACCCTCGCCTGCCGTTCTGGTTGCTCCACTACGCTAAAGCCCTCAACAGGGCCCAGCGCTTCGTCGAGGCGCGCACCGTCATCGACGAAGGCCTCCCGCTGATGCGAGCCATCCACGGCGCAGACCATCACGGGGCCACCTCGTTCTTGTTGGAGCAAGCCCTCGCCACGCTAGACCGCGACGGCTTCGAGCAGACGCAGGCGCGTTTCACGGAGGCCGTCGGGCGCTATGATGGGTTCTTCGGGCGCAGCGACAACATCTACAGCGCGCAAGCCCACTTCCGATACACCCGTCGGTTGATACAGGCAGGGCTCACCGACGAGGCCGCTGCCGTCGCGCGCGCAAGCGTCTCGCTTCACGAGACACAGTTCGGCCCGGGCCACCCCCGCTCCGAGCAGGCCCGCGCCCAACTCCGGGAGGTCTAACCCGTGATTGGCCGAGGTCTTCCTTACCCCTCGCGCACGACCGCGATCCCCTCAGCCACACCATCGCCCGAGACCGCCGGAGCGCTTGGTTCGTAGGCGAGGTTCGGCGCGAGCCACCGTTCCACCTCGGCGACAGGCACGCCTTTGCGGCGGGCGTAGTCGGCGATCTGGTCGGGACCGAGCACGCCGAGGTTGAAGTAGGCCGCGTCGGGGTGGGCGAAGTAGAGCCCGCACACGCTCGCGGCGGGCGTCATGGCAAGGTGCTCGGTCAGGCCCATGTCGGCATTCCCAAACGCGTCGAGCAACTCGAACAGCTTGACCTTCTCGGTGTGGTCGGGCTGCGCGGGGTAGCCGGGCGCGGGGCGGATGCCGTCGTACTGCTCGCGGATGAGCGCGGTGTTGCCGAGCGCCTCGTCGGGCGCGTAGCCCCACGTCGTGCGGCGTACCTGCAAGTGCAGCCACTCGGCGGAGGCTTCGGCGAGGCGGTCGCCGAGCGCCTTGGCAAGGATCGCGTTGTAGTCGTCGTGGTCGGCCTCGAACTCGGCGACGAGCTTCTCCATGCCAATGCCCGCCGTGACAGCGAACGCACCGAGGTAGTCGCCTCGACCTGACGTGATCGGTGCCACGAGGTCCGACAGGGCGCGGTTGGGCTTGCCGGGCGTCTTGGCCGTCTGCTGACGCAGCGTATGGAAGCGCGCGACGATATCGGTGCGATCTTCGTCGGCATAGAGCTCTACGTCGTCGCCGTCGGCGTTCGCGGGCCAGAGGCCGAAGACCCCGTGGGCGGTGAGCAGCTTTTCGCCGATGATGCGGTCGAGCAATTCGTTCGCGTCGGCGAAGAGCTTGCGCGCCGCCTCGCCGCGCACCTTGTCGTCGAGGATCTGCGGGTACTTGCCCTTCATCTCCCACGAGATGAAGAACGGCGTCCAGTCGATATAGTCGCGCAGGACCGCGAGGTCGATGTCGCGGACGACGTGGACGCCAGGCTCGTTGGGCGCGACGATCTCGGTGGCGTCCCAGTCGATCTCCTGGCGGTTGGCCTGCGCCTGGTCGAGCGAGAGCAGCGTCGTCTTGCGCTGGCGGGCCGCGTGCTGCTGGCGCGTGGCTTCCAACTCGGCGGCGTTGTCGGCGACGAACGCGTCGGTCTGCGACGGCGTCACGAGTTGGTTCACGACGGGCACGCTGCGGCTCGCGTCGAGCACGTGCACGATGGGGCCGTGGTACTGCGGCGCGATCTTGACCGCCGTGTGCACCTTCGAGGTCGTCGCGCCGCCGATGAGCAGCGGTTTGTCGAAGCCCTGGCGCTCCATCTCCTTGGCGACATAGACCATCTCGTCGAGCGACGGCGTGATGAGGCCCGAGAGGCCGATCACGTCCACGTCGTGCTCCTTCGCGGCGTCGAGGATCTTCTGTGCGGGGACCATCACGCCGAGATCGATCACCTCGAAGTTGTTGCAGCCGAGGACGACCCCGACGATGTTCTTGCCGATGTCGTGGACGTCGCCCTTGACAGTCGCCATGAGGACTTTCGCACGGGCGCTGCTGGTGCCGCTCTTCTCCTTCTCCGCCTCGATGTAGGGCGTGAGGTGGGCGACGGCCTTCTTCATCACGCGCGCCGACTTGACCACCTGCGGGAGGAACATCTTGCCCTGCCCGAAGAGGTCGCCGACGACGTTCATGCCGTCCATAAGCGGCCCCTCGATCACGTCGAGCGGGCGGCTCGCGGCCTGGCGGGCCTCTTCGACGTCTTCGTCGATATACTCCACGAGGCCCTTCACGAGCGCGTGTTCGAGGCGCTTCGAAACCGGCGCGTCGCGCCACTTCTCGTCCTTAACGTTGACCTTGCCCTCCGACTTGACCGTCTCGGCAAAGTCAACCAGCCGCTCGGTGGCGTCCTCACGGCGGTCGAAGAGCACGTCCTCGATGCGCGCGAGCAGTTCGGGCTCGACCTCCTCGTAGACCTCCAGCTGGCCCGCGTTGACGATGCCCATGTCCATCCCGGCGCGGATGGCTTCGTAGAGGAACGCCGCGTGCATTGCCTCGCGGACGGCGTTGTTGCCGCGGAACGAGAACGAGAGGTTCGAAACGCCGCCCGAGATTTTCGCCTCGGGGAGGTTGTCCTTGATCCAGCGCGTGGCGTCGATGAAGTCGATGCCGTAGCGGTTGTGCCCCTCGATGCCCGTCGCGACGGCGAAGACGTTGGGGTCGAAGATGATGTCCTGCGGCGGGAAGCCGACCTCGTCCACGAGGAGCCGGTAGGCGCGCTCGCAGATCTCGATGCGGCGCTCGTAGGTGTCGGCCTGGCCCTCCTCGTCGAAAGCCATCACGATCACGGCGGCGCCATACTGCCGAGCGAGGCGCGCGTGGCGGAGAAACTCCTCCTCGCCCTCTTTCATCGAGATCGAGTTGACGACGCACTTCCCCTGGACGCACTGCAGACCCGCCTCGATGACTTCCCACTTCGAGGAGTCGACGACGACGGGCACGCGGCTGATGTCGGGCTCGGCCATCGCGAGGTTGAGGAACGTGCGCATCGCGTCCACGGAGTCGAGCATGCCCTCGTCCATGTTCACGTCGATCATCTGCGCGCCGTTCTCGACTTGCTGGCGCGCGACCGAGAGCGCGGTCTCGTAGTCGCCCTCCTTGATGAGGCGCGCGAAGCGGCGGGAGCCCGTGACGTTGGTGCGCTCGCCGACGTTGACGAAGTTCGTTTCCTCGCGGAGGACGAGCGGTTCGAGGCCCGCGAGGCGGGTGTACGGCGGGAGCGTCGGCGGGACGCGCGGCGGCTTGCTAGCGACAGCCTCGCCCATTGCGGCGATGTGCGGCGGCGTGGTGCCGCAACAGCCGCCGAGGATGTTCAGGAAGCCCGCGTCGGCGTACTCGGCGGCGACCTCGGCCATGTATTCCGGCGTCTCGTCGTAGCCGCCCATCTCGTTCGGCAGCCCGGCGTTGGCGTAGAGGCTGACGGGGATGTCGGCGACGCTGCTCAGCTCCTCGATGAACGGGCGCATCTGCGCCGAGCCGAGCGCGCAGTTGAGGCCGACGGAGAGCAGCGCCGGGCAGTGGCTGATCGAGATCCAGAACGCCTCGACGGTCTGCCCCGTGAGCGTGCGCCCGCTCATGTCCACGATGGTGCCCGAGAGCATCACCGGAATCTCGTAGCCCCGCTCATGGAACGTCTGCGCGATCGCGGCGATGGCCGCCTTGGCATTGAGCGTGTCGAAGATCGTCTCGACGAGCAGCAGGTCCACGCCGCCGTCGAGCAGGCCGTCGAGCTGCTCCATATAGCTGTCGCGCACTTCCTCGAAGGTGACTGCGCGGAAGCCGGGGTCGTTCACGTCCGGCGAGATGGAGAGCGTCCGGTTGAGCGGCCCGACGGCCCCGGCCACGAGGCGCGGCCTCTCAGGCGTGCTGAACGCGTCCGCAGCCTGCCGCGCGAGCTGCGCGCTCGCGAGGTTGAGCTCATAGACGAGCGCCTCCATGTGGTAGTCGGCCTGCGAGATCGACGTGCTGTTGAAGGTGTTCGTCTCGATGAGGTCCGCGCCTGCCTCCAGATACAGCTTGTGGATGTCGCGGATGACGTCCGGCTGCGTGAGCGACAGGAGGTCGTTGTTGCCCTTGACGTTGTGCGGCCAGTCGGCGAAGCGGTCGCCGCGGTAGTCCTCCTCCTCGAATTTGTGGCGCTGGATCATGGTGCCCATCGCGCCGTCGAGCATGAGGATGCGCTCGTCGAGGAGCGCGCGAAGCTCCGCGAGCGTCACGCGGGGCTGGTCGTTGGAACGAGCGTCGGAGGCAGCCATTGGGGCAGTCACGATGAGCGGGGCGCTGGATAAAGGGGGGCCAAGCAGAGCGAGGGGAGCCGAAACCGTGCCAGACGTCGCACAGAATGGGGACACGGGTCGCACAGAATGGGGACACGGACTGCCCTCGAGTTTAGCGCAGGTACGCAAGGCACTCCGCTACGTTTCCCTGGTTTCCGTGGAGTCCAGGCCAGCGCCGCTGCACTCATCGTCGTGGCGAGCTCCGGTGCGGGCCTCCCCCGGACCGGAGCCCGGGGGCTGCTCATGCCTCGCGGCGAAGCACCGGCGCTCGGGAGCCCAGCGCCTAGAAGCCAAACTTACCGTTGTCGTTCTGCCAGGCCTCTCGCGGCGGGATCGTCTCGATCGTGTCCCAGTGCTCGGCAATCTTCCCGTTCTCGACCCGGAGCAAGTCGTAGAACGCGACAGGGTCGCCCCCGAAGCGTCCTTCGCTCACCACCAGCACGAAATTGCCCTCGCCAAAGACAGCGTGCACCGTGTCGTAGGCGAACTCGAAGCCCTCCTCCTGCCACGACTGCAGCGCGGCGCCCAGGCCCGACAGCCCGTCTGCGATAGCAGGGTTGTGCTGGATGTAGCGATCGCCGTCAAAGTAGTCGGGGAGGCGGTCAAAGCGCTGGCCGACGAGCACGTCCTCGAAGAAGGTGCGGACGAGCGTCTTGTTCTCGTCCGTCTTCTCCAAATCGGTGGGCGTGGTGGGGCCGTCCAGCATCGTGTGGCCGCTCGGGTTGGGGCCTGCCGTCTCCTGCAGGTTGTCCCAGTGCTCCACGACACGGCCGTCCTCGAAGCGGAAGATGTCAAAGCCGACCTTCGGCCCGAAGAAGTCGTAGTCCGTGTGTACGAAGACGTAATCACCGTCCTCGAAGACACGCACCGAGCGGACGCGGGCGGTCCCGTCGAGGAGTTCAAGCGCGGCGGCCAGACCCTCGATGCCGTCCCCGATGGCGAGGTTGTGCTGGGTGTAGTTGTCGGGGTTGACGAGCGCAACGGGGGCAGGATCGCCGGTCTCCAGGCTTTTCAGGAGAGCCAGCACCTGGCGCTCGCGGTCGGACGTGGTTGGAGCCGTGGCAAGCGGATCAGAGAACATCGGGGTGACAGGTTGGATGGAGGAATCGGGAGCAGGCTGCGCTGCCGCGGGCGTGCCCGGTGCCGCGACACCGATGGAAGCCAGCAGGAGGAATAGGCGTAAATGACCCATAATTACAACCAAATTGGTTCTGTTTATAACCACGCCTTCTCACCTTGAGCGCGCGGTCGGTCCCCTACTTAAAGAGAATCGACATGGTTCCTATTATTTTTCCTGTGCGGGCTCCGTGCACTGCGTGCGCGCATGAAAGTCCGCGATGGTCTCGTCGCGGAGGTGTGCCAGAAGCGCGTCCTCCGCGTTTTGGGCGACGTCCGTGAACGCTGTCGCTACGCCCTGTCCTACCTGGCACCTAGGACTCGGCGCCTCGTGGATCGCGAGGAGGCGGCCCCTGCCGAACACCGCTAGGTAAACCTCAGCCAGGGTGATCCGGTCTGCAGGGCGGGCAAGCGATGCTCCACCGTCGACGCCCCGCTTGATCTCGATGAGGTCCGCCCGCTGGAGGTCACGCAGGACGCGTCGCATGAAGACGGGGTTGGTCCCGACGCTCGCAGCGATGAACACGGCGGAGAGCGGCGAGGCGTTCTCGTGGTGGAGCAACGCAAGCGCGTGCAGAGCGATGGCGAAGTGCGTGTTCATGACGAGAAAAACCGAGCCTGAAGAGACGTGTTCTCAGCGACAACGCTTTCCGGTTGGCTGCATCGATCGCGGGAACGGATGCTTCAAGCTACTATGCACGCGAGGCCATCTCCGAACGAGGAGGCCCAGCGTCCGTATGCCTGCCCTTGCTCACCTCCCACCCTGCCTGTGCCGCACCGCCTCACCCCACCCCTCGACCGCGTCCGGCGGCTGGTGATGACCCACGGCTGGAACGCGACAGCCTACCAGTTACTCAATCCAGGGCTGTCCTATTGGTTCGCGCCGGGAGACCGCGCCGTGGTCGGCTACGTCGAGACGCGGCGGCTGAGCGGGCGCGCGATGTGGGTGGTAGCGGGCGAGCCCGTCTGCACCGAAGACTATGTCGCTGAAGCCGCGCATCGGTTTGCGGCAGCGGCCCAAGCGCAGCGGGCTCGGGTGTGCTACTTCGGCGCGGACGAGCGCCTGCGCACCGTCCTCGCCGGGCGTCCCGACTACAGCCAGATGACGCTCGGCGCACAGCCCGTCTGGGACCCCGCACGGTGGGACGATATCCTCGCGTCAAAGTCGTCGCTGCGGGCGCAGCGCAACCGGGCGCGCAACAAGGGCGTGACGGTGGGAGCGTGGCCAAGCGAGCGCGCCGAGTCGCACCCGGCGTTGGAGCGGCTTCTCGCCGAGTGGCTCGCCTCGAAGCGGATGCCCGCGATGCACTTCCTCGTCGAGCCGCAGACGCGCGGGCGCCTGATCGACCGCCGCGTGTTTGTGGCCGAGCAGGCGTGCGACGGCGGTAAGGCAGACGACCGGAGTAAAGCAGAGCCCGTTGGCTACCTCATCCTCTCGCCGATCCCGGCGCGGGACGGGTGGCTCGTGGAGCAGATCATTCAGGGCCGCGCCGCGCCCAACGGAACCGCCACGCTCCTCCTCGACGCCGCGATGCACGCTGCAGCCGAGGCGAGTTCGCCCTACGTCACGCTCGGCCTCTCCCCGCTCTCGCAGCGCGCCATCGAGACGGCCCCCGGCGTGCCGCACCTCGACAACCCGCTCTGGCTTCAGGGGCTTCTGGGATGGGTGCGCGCGCACGGACGGCGGTTCTACAACTTCGAGGGGCTCGAAGCCTTCAAGGCAAAGTTCGTCCCCGATCACTGGGACGCGATCACGGCGATCACCCAGGAGGCCGCGCCGTCGCTCGGCACACTCCACGCCATCGCCGATGCCTTCGCTGGGCCGCGCTCGCCCTTCACCCTCGTCGGCGGCGCACTCGGGCAGGCTGTCAGTGACGAGGCTCGGCTGCTTCGTGACAAGCTCGGGGTGTCCTCACGGTGACTGTGCTTCGGCGGGCGAGTGGGGCGGCAGAAAATCCGTGTACACCTCCGTGATGTCCGCCTCGGTGCGATAGGTCTCGGCTTCGTCGGCCCCGTTCACGGTGTGTACGTAGGTCGGGACACCACGTTGGGCCAGCGCTTGCGGTAGGTTCGTCCGCGCCCGCGCCTTGGGCATCGTCACGGCGAACGGCCCCTCGAACCGTTCCGTCCAGGCGATCACGTCCTCGACGCTACCGTCGTAGCGGTAGAGCGTCCAGATCACCTGCTCGAAGCCCAGGCGCTTTGCCTCCGCGAAGGCCTCGGGGTGATAGACCTGCGGGATGACGCGGCGAGTGGCCTCCGGGATACGCGCCCGAATCAGAGCCAGGGCGTCGAGGTTGTCGCCTTTTACGTCGGTGACGAGGTGAACCTGCGTGTGCGTCGTCATCCATGTGCGGAGCCGCTCCAGGTCGCAGTTGTCGAACGTCCCGCGCGCCTCGACGGCGGTACGGAACTGGTCGTACGACAGCGCCTCCCCACCGAAGTCGTCCCAGTCGTGCAGGCAGACGAGTTCGCCGTCGGTGGTGAACAGCAGATCGAGTTCGATGTAGACGAAGCCGCGCGCCGCGCTCTGGTCGAGCGCCTCCATCGAGTTTGTGTACGTCTGCCCGTCGAGGCCGCCGCCGGCATGCGCGACGCGGTGGAAGACGAACCCGTTCGAAGGCGGCGCGCTCTCGCCCCCTTCCCACACGAGCCACGCGCTGACACCGAGAACGAGGGCGACGAGGAGTAGGAAACGAGTCACGATGCCAGGACGGAGGTTAGAGCGACACCCACGGAGGCATGTGGGTACCGCTCCTACCGCCAAACCTCGTGCCAGCTTCCTCGCAGCGCCTGCGTCAGCGACGCCGCTTTACCTGGAGGGCTGCAACCTCTCGAACATCGTCAGGATGCCTGCGCAGCCCCGTGGCCCGCATGACTCGGAGTCACGTTTACCGCGACACGGTCACCTGCCGTGTCTCTGCCGCCCCGTCTACGGTGGCTCGGATCAGGTAGGCGCCCGCTGGCCATGCTGCCGTCTCGATCACGAGGGCATGCGTGCCTGCCGCCTGAGCGCCATCGGCTAGCACAGCGACCTCGCGGCCTAGCACGTCGTAGACCACCACACGCGCCTCGGCGGGCTGCGCGAGCGTAAGCGGCACCGTCACGGCGTCCTGCGTGGGATTCGGGTACGGCACACCCAGCACCGAATCACTCGGCTTTCCCGGCACCTCCTCACTCGCCGACGCCGCCACCGGCTCCACCGAGCGCAGCACCGTCCGCTGGGTCCCTACCCACACGCGGCCCTCCCAGTCTATGACTACGTCCTCCATGTGGAACGGCTCGCCGATCAACTCCCGCCCGTCGAACTGCCCTACGTTCTCCCAGGTCGCCCCCCGGTCCAAAGAGCGGTAGACCGCGCCAAACTGCGTCGTGTCCTGGCCACTCACCATCACGCCCCACAGGCTACCGTCAGGCCCGGCTGCGAGCCGCCCCACGAAGCCGAAGATGTCTGCGGGCAGCCGTCCTCGCGTCGTCCACGTACGCCCGTCGGTGCTCTCTCGCACGACGCCCTTCTCGCTCCCGCCGTCCTCCACCGGGCCGTTCATGTACGTGTAAAACGCGTCGTGAACCGCCGAGTAGATCACGTCCTCGGAGTCGTAGCCGAAGAAGCGCGTGAGGTTCGACGACTGCCATGTGAGCCCGTCGTCGGTGGAGACGGCGGCTCCGCCGAGGCCCGCCACGACGAGCCGCCCATGGGGGAGTTCAGGCGTGGGCGGACTCTGGGCGAAGGCGCGCCCGAAGACGCTCTGGAAGATGGGGTCGTCGCGGCCGATGACGGTCCAGGAGTCGCCACCGTCGGTGGAGCGCTCGACGCCGAGGTTGTCAGTGGCGGCGATGAGCGCGCCGGAGTGCGTCTCGATCACTGCCTTCCCGAGATCTACCGCAACAGGGGTTTCTCCTCCTACTCCTAAGTAGTCCTTCGAGATGCGAAGATCGGCGCTTACAAGGAAGAGCCATCCATTTGACGCCATGAGTATACTCCCGAAATTACGCTGGGCGTTGACCTCCACGAAACGGTCCGGCCCGGAGCGCCGCCACACCCATGTGCCCCGCCCGCCGGTGAGGTACACCGTCGAGTCACCCGACACCGAGAGGCCCCGCGTGTCCGTGGCGTTCTCGACCACCTCCCACGCGATTGGGGCCTCACCAGACGGTGCCCCCTGAGCGCGTGCACCGGGGGCACTCAGCCCTACAAGGGCTACAGCCACGAGGAGGGTCCACCTCATCGCACCACCGTGAGCGTGCGCGTGAACTGCTCCGTTGCCGCCTGCATCGCCACGGTCGCCTGCACGAGGTACACACCCGGAGCCAGGTTGGCCGTCTCGATCTCGTAGGCGCGTAGGCCTGCCCGCGCGGTCTGCGCTTCGAGGGTCTGCACCCGCTGCCCAAGCGTGTTCACGAGCCAGAGCGTCACCTCGGCGTCCCGAGCGAGCGCCAGCGGCACCGTCACGCCTGAGGCCGTCGGGTTGGGATAGGGCGCACGCAGTTCAGTGGTCGTCGGCACGGTCTCGTCCACGGCGAAGGCTTGTACCGAAGGGGCTGCCGTGCGCGGGGTGCTTGGCGTCTGTACGCCGCCTCTTTCGACCCGGTCGCCTTCGCGCGCCAGAGCGAGCGCCCGACCAAGCACCTCCGTCTCGTGCCCAGGCCACCCGGCGTGTACCGCTGCCAGAGCAGCATCCGCCTCAGCGAAGTCGCCTGCGTCCTGCGCTACGACGTAAAGCGTGAGCCATCCGCGCCGTGCGTGGTCGGTCTCCGCGTACTCCGTGGTGAGCGCGGTTGCCGTCGCACGCGCCTCGTCGTGGCGACCCGTGCCGTAGTAGATCTCTGCGAGCGCGGCATGCGCATACCCGCCGTGCTTCTGGGTGCGGCTCTGCCCGTGCAGGAAGCCTTCGAGACCAGGGTGTGCCTCATTCCGCCCGAGTTGTGCGGCCACGTCGAACGCACGCTGCGCGTCGAAGTCGGTGCGAGCGCTCTGAATGGCGTTCACGGCATGGCCAATACCGACGTTCAGGTCGGGGTTCTCGGCCCCCTCTACGATGGCAAGCCAGCGGTCTTCCGACATACCCTTTGGCGGCCCACCTTCCTCGGTACTGTCATCCTTCGCCCCCTCAATCCCTGCGTCCGTACGACGCGCGAAGGTGTCACCGCCCGTCGTGATATCGTTCTGCGGAGGCGTGGTCCCGCAGGTGAGGGAGATAGCGGGCGGATCGTAGAGGAAGGGCGAGCCGTCGAAGACCCCATAGCCGCCGATGAAGACGCGCGCTGGGTCCGGCCCTGTCGGCTCGTCCCAGTAGTTGCACTCCGCAATCACGTCGGCGTAGCCGATGGTGGCGTGTTTCTGGTTGGGGTTGCCGCTGTTGAGCCGCAACCAGTTGTTGCGGTAGTTGGAGTCGAAGCTGATACCGCTGCCGCCGCCATAGACGGTTGCCCCGTATTGAGTGGAGAGCGTGCTGATCTGACTATCCGCGAGGAGGTTGTTCTGGCCGGTGACTATGCCGTTCTGCCCAGGACGCCCCAGGAGCACACGACCGTTGAAGTAAGCCGCTGCCCCTTGCTGGCTATCGTCCACTGTGGAGACATGCATAAACACGTCAGCCCCGTTGGTGGCGTAGACGCCTGAGAGCCCGCTTTCTTGGATGCGTACCCTTTCGAGCGTCACGTCCGCCCCCGAAGCGGAGACCACACCATTCTGTTGGGTGTGTCGAAGGATCTCAGACTGCCGATTGCTACTAGAGCGCATCGTGACGTCGGCACCACTGCCGGTGACGAAGAGGCCGTCGCCGGTGCCGTCCTGGATGATGACGCCTTCGAAGATCGGGTCGGCGTTGTGCACGTAGACCGAGGGTGACGGACTGGACCCGCTCTGGTCGTTGACGAGTTCGACGGTGGCGTCCTGAAGCAGGCCCGTGCTGCCCTGCTCGTAGCGAATGCCGCCCCAGCCTTGTCCGATGCTGCTCTCAGTGAACGTCGTGCCCTCCGCGTTTAGCTCTCCGAGAACCTGGACGCCCGCAAAGAGGCCCACACGCACATCGACATCGTAGAACGTGTAGGTCTGGTTCGCCCCGATGACGAGATCGTCGGTGAGGAAGACCTCGTCCCAGCTTGTATAGACGAGCGAGGGGCGACCTGCCACCGCCTCGTCTCTCATGCGCGTAAACTGCCCGGCCGTGAACTCCATGAGACACTGCTTTTTCTGGACGTTCATGTAGTTCTCGACAGGCGGGACGCCTGCCTGAGGATTGAATTGCAAGCACGTATTGAACGTAACAGGACATCCCTGAGGACCTAGATGCGGACTTGTATCCGACACGATATCTCCCGTGCCAGGGTCCTCCATGCAGATCTCCTGAGGGCTGTGTATCGGCAACAAGTCCTCGTCTCGCAACTGGTGGAAGGTGTGGTACAGGCCCAGATAGTGACCGACCTCATGGATAGCCACGTCTCCGTCGTTGTAAGACGTATCGCTCCCGCCAGGAAGCACTTTGTAATCAACAAAAATCGCATCTCCAGGATCATCCTGCGTCGGATAAGTAGTCGGCAAAGAACCTCTACCTCGTGCTGAATAGTCAACTATGTAGAAATTAAGAACCCTACTAGGGTCAATGCTAATTTGATTGGTTACCTGCACGAACTCAGGGTTAGGGTTGGCAGGAGGATTGCCATCATTGAGTGTATGCCAATCGTCATCCTGCGTATACGTGAGTGCTACCATCTTAAAATCGTAGGACGGTAGACTGGGTGAGGGGTTGGGACTCGTAAACGCCGCATCGAACAGGGAGATCTGCTGGTCAATGGTTGCCTTTGAGACATACCCCGTCGCGTTCTCCAAAGTGGTGCCGTCTTCTTTCGTGATAACGTGAACGGCTACAGGCACCTCAATAACACTAGGAACCGGTGGAGAACTTGCGTTCGGTGGCGGTGTTGGCCCCATGTACGGTGTAAACACCTCGTCGCAGAAATCTTGCGACTGAGCCAGCAGGGCATTTCCACTCAACACCCAGGCAAGAGCGAACACCACCCATACCGGAACGCGCCTACTGAGTCTAACCGCTAGACTACCAGAGAGAGAGAGAGAGAGAGAGAAGACGTAACCCATAACAGACCTCACGTGTTGATGAAGAGGGCAAACAGGGTGGGGCTATCGGACGATAGGGGATTCCCTGATCAAAACCAAGTCGTTTCTACCAGGAAGCCAATTTTCCATAACGTCCGATTCATTCGCCAATACCCTGCCTTTACGTCTACCTGGAGGTCATTTCGACGGCCGCATCATCTCGAACATGGTGAGGATACCGTCGCGGTCCATCTTCGTGAAGTCGTTGAACTGGCCGCCGGCGTTGAGCACCTCGCCGCCGTCGAGGACCACGTTCTGGCCGGTGAGGTAGCTCGCGAGATCGCTCATCAGGAAGGTCGAGAGGTTGGTCAGTTCCTCGTGGACGCCGAAGCGGCGCAGCGGCACGCGCAGGCGCATGTTCTCGGCCATCTCCTCGCTCGGGACGAGCCGCTTCCACGCGCCGTCGGTCGGAAACGGCCCCGGCGCGATGCAGTTGAGCCGGATCCCATAGACGCCCCACTCCGCCGCGAGCGACTTCGTCATCGCCACGATGCCCGCCTTCGAGACGGCGCTCGGGAGCACGAAAGCACTGCCCGTGTCGGCGTAGGTCGTCGAGATGGAGAGCACGGCGCCCTTCGTCTCGCGCTCGATCCAGCGCTGGCCGCACCACTGCGTGGCGTAGAACGAGCCGTAGAGGTTGGTCTTGACGATCGCGTCGAAGCCGTTGGGCGAGATCGTGTGGCTGGGTGCGAGGAAGTTGGCCGCGGCGTTGTTGACAAGCCCGGTCACCGGCCCCTGGCGCTCCTCGGCTTCCTCGAAGAAGGCGACCACGCTGTCGGCCTCGCGGAGGTTGCACGAGATGCCCTCGGCCTGCCCGCCCGCCTCGCGGATGTCGCCGACGGTGGTTTCGAGCGGCTCGGTGCGGCGGCCGCAGATCGTGACGGCGGCACCGTGCTCGGCGAAGCGCATCGCCATGGAGCGGCCGAGGCCCGTGCCGCCGCCGGTGACGACGATGTGCTGGCCCGCGAGGAGGTCGGAGGAGTAAGACATGGGGGAGGTGTAAACGTTTAGAGGTGTGGATGTGGGGAAGCTACGGGGCGTCAGCATCTCCTGCTCAGGATGACGAGGTCGGAGCGGCTCCCCCCGCTCCGCTCCCCCCGAAGGGTCGCGAAGCTGTCCCCCTCACGCGTGAGGGGGACAGTCTGGGTTGATCTAGGAACTTGGCGACGGTCAGCCCAAACGGGGAGAGCCGAGCTAGCCAGAAAACCTACGGGAGCGGCCCGCCGCAGCGAGCCGCCCCCGGTGGTTGAGGTGAATCGAGGGACTACGAGGCAGTCGGTGCGCTCGGCGTTACAAACACGGCCGCGCCGTCACCGGAAGCACCGTCGCCTTGCGCGAGCGCGTCGTTGCCGACCGGCATCGGGCCGTGCTCGGGGGCTGGGCCGTGCGGGTGCGTTGAGGTCGCCATGTACTCGGCGAGCGAGAAGTGGTCGACCTGGATCGCGTCCGTGCGGGCGATCTCGGCGCGCTGCAGGAGGTCGGCCTCCTCGGGCAAGATCACGCCCTGCTCGACCGCCATCGCGACGAGCTTCGCCGGGTGGACCTTCTTCGGCAGTTGCTTCGCCTTGATCGCCTTGTAGAGCTTCTTCTCAACGGGCTGGGCCTGGTTGACGAGCCGGAAGGCATGCTCCAGGCGGCCGAGCGCGTCGGTCGGGTCGCTGGAGACGTAGATGTTGTTCGAGAGGCGCTCGCGCTGGTCGCCGTCGCGCTGGATGGCCTGGGCGACCTGCTGACCGAGGTCGTCCGAGGGCATCGCACCGAGGCGGTTGAAGCGGCTCCACGCCGCAACGGGACCACGGAAAAGCCACGTCGCGCCGGGGATCTCCATGTTGGCATAGAGCCCGTCGAACGCCTCCTGGATCTGGGCGAGGGCGTACTGCATCGACCAGTGGACGAACGGGAGGTCTTCTTTGCGGCGGCCGTCGGCCTCGTAGCGCTTGAGCACCGCCGAGCCGAGGTACATCCACGAGAAGATGTCGGCGAAGCGGCCGGTGAGCTTCTCCTTGCGCTTGAGGTTGCCGCCGAGCGTGCCCATCGCCATGTCGGCGAGGAAGGCGAACGACGCCGACGCCCAGGCGAGCTTGCGGTAGTACTTCGCCGTTGGGCCGCTGACGGGGCTGCCAGCCAGGCGGCCGCGCGTGCTGCTGAGCACGAACGCGCGCACCTTGTTGCGGACGATGTGCCCGATGTGCGCCCAGAAGGCGCGGTCGAAGGCCTTCACGTCGCCCGCCTCGACGGCGAGCATTTCCTTGAGCGCGTACGGGTGGCAGCGGATCGCGCCCTGACCGAAGATCATCAGCGTCCGCGTGAGGATGTTGGCCCCCTCCACGGTGATCATGATCGGGAGGTTGGTGTAGGCACTCGCGGTGGTGTTGCGCGGGCCGCGGCTGATCGCGTTGCCGCCGAGGATGTCCATCGCGTCGTTGATGGCGATGCGGTAGAGCTCGGTGGCGTTGTACTTCATCATCGCCGTGACGACGCTCGGCTTAGAGCCCTTGTCGAGGCCGCCGTTGGTGTAGCGCCGGGCTGCTTCGAGGATGTACGTGATGCCGCCGATGCGGGCCAGCGGCTCCTCGATGCCCTCGAACTTGCCGATGGAGAGGCCGAACTGCTTGCGGTTGACGGCGTGGGCGCTCGCCACGCGCAGCATCGTCTTGGCACCGCCCGAGGACGACGACGGCAGCGAGATACCGCGCCCCACGGAGAGGCACTCCATGAGCATCCGCCAACCGCGTCCGGCGCCCGCCGTGCCACCGATGATGGCCTCCTCGGCCTTCACGACGACGTCGGTACCGGTAGTCGGGCAGTTGTAGAACGGGATGCCGAGCGGGTCGTGACGCTCGCCGAGGTGCACGCCGGGCGCGTCGGTCGGGACGAGCGCGCAGGTGATGCCGAGCTTCTTCCCCTTACCAAGGAGGTTGTCCGGGTCTTCGAGCTTGAAGGCGAGGCCGAGCACCGTCGAGACGGCGGCGAGGGTGATGTAGCGCTTCTTCCAGGAGAGGCGGAGGTAAATCTCGCCATCGTCGCCTCGGAAGAGGACGCCCTTCGACGAGATCGCGCCTGCGTCGGAGCCCGCGCCAGGCTCGGTGAGGGCAAACGCGGGGATATCCTCGCCGCGCGCGAGGCGGGGGAGGTAGTGGTCCCGCTGCGCCTGCGTGCCGTAGTGGATGAGCAGTTCGGCGGGCCCGAGCGAGTTGGGCACCATCGCCGTGATGCCGAGCGCGGGTGACCGGGCGGCGAGCTTCTCCACGACGGCGCTGTTGGCTGACGGCGTGAGGCCGAGACCCCCGTACTCTTTCGGGATGATGAGGCCGAAGAAGCGGTCGTCTTTGAGCTTCTGCCAGACCTCGTTGGGGAGATCGCGCCGCTGCATGATGTCCCAGTCGACGGCCATCTCGCAAACCTCTTCGCAGGGGCCTTCGAGGAAAGCGCGTTCCTCGTCGGTGAGGTCGGGGTAGTCCTCGGCGAGGATCTTCTTGAAGTCGGGCTTGCCGCTGAAGAGTTCGCCCTCGACCCACACCGTCCCGGCGTCGATGGCTTCCTTCTCCGTTGGCGAGATGGTTGGTAGGAATCCGAGCTTGTCCATGAGCGCCATCACCGCGCGGGTGATCTGCTGCCGAATGGGGGGCACGTTGAAGACGACGACGAGGGCCGCGAAGGCGGCGAGCAGCCAGACGGGCGCGCCGAAGCCGACGAGGGCGACCGCGCCGAGGGCGGCCCAGAGCCCGAGCGGCGCACCGACGTAGCCAAGCACGAGCGCGACGAGCACGACGCCCGCGAGCATCGCCCAGAGCGGCGTGGCGACGAGGCCGCCCATGAGCGCGCCATGGAGCGTATTCCAGAGGTCCATAGTGGGTAGGGCTAAAGGTGAACAGCGTTAACCGCGCTGTCGAAAAGAGAGCGCTTCCGGAGTTCCCGCAACGAAAGCGCTTTTTCTTTGGTCTTAACAGTGTAAACCTTCAGGACCTTTTTGTCAAGAGACTGTCAAGGATTGCGCGAGGGGCTGCTAGATAGTCTCCGCCTTGATCGAAGACGCGACGTAGTCTCGCTGGCGAGATCGCCGTTGTATCGCTGACAATTCGACTCCTTACTTCGCGCAGCATTGTGCGCAGGCGGCCATGCCGCGACCCCTCCAGCCACGCTCACAGTTGTGTCTTTGTACCCCTTCCCGCCCCCATTCTTCTACGGGCGGCAGAAGCACGACGGGTCCTGCATCTACACATCCCTCACCCTCTACGTAGGCGCCAGCAAAGGTGCATAGTACGTGCCGCCGGGGGCGCTGAGGCGGGTGTGTTGTACAGCGCACGTCTCCCCTCGCCTCTGATCGCGTGCAAACGCACGAGGGCCGCGCCTCACAATCGAGACGCGGCCCTCGCCTTGCAACGGTGGGTATGCTCAGCTCTGCCCGAGTAGCTGCCAGCCCTGGTTCTGGATTTTGGGCAGCGCGTGCTTGTACTTCATCGTGTGCTGCTCGCCGGTGGACGGGTCGAGCACGAGGACGTGGTCGTTGCGGCCAGGCTCCTTGGCGACGACGACGGGCGCGTTGTCGCTCACGGACGGGTCGCGCTCGGCGGCGCTGCCGTTGCCGTTGCTGCTCGACCGACCGCCCTTGATGCGGTAGTCGGCCTCGGCGGAGTCGTGGCGGGTGCGGGCGCGGTTGCGGTCGAGGCGCGCACGCGGGGCCTGCTGCGGGGCACGTGCGCCCTGCTGCTGCACGAGCGGTCCGGCCTTGAAGACGAGCCCGAGCACCTCCTCGTTGATCTCGCCGATGAGTTCCTCGAAGAGGCGATAGGCCTCCATCTTGTACTCCACGAGCGGGTCCTTCTGCCCGTAGGCGCGCAGGCCAACGCCCTCCTTCACCTCGTCGAGGTCGCGGAGGTGATCCACCCACTTGCTGTCGATGACCGAAAGCACGGAGGCACGTTCGAGGCCGTCGTTGATCTCTTGGCCCTCCGAGTCGAGCACGTCCTGCACCTGCACGGTGGCGCGGAGCACGCGGCGGCCGTCCGAGAAGTCGACGTAGAGCTTCTGTGTCGGCTCGATAGGCTTGCCGTCCTTCCCGGACACCATGTTCTGGGCGCTCTTGTGGAACGGCTCGGCGAGCACGCGGCGCTTGCGCTGGTAGTGCTGCCACGCGTCCTCAGTGGCGCGGTCGATGAGGCCGTCTTCGCCGAGGCGGAACGCCAGTTCGCGGTCCACCTGCAGGTCGAAGGCGAGGTGGCGGAGGAGCGCCTCGCGGATCTCGTCGAAGTCGCCGTCGCCGAAGTGCTGGCTGATAAGGTTTTCGATGAACGTGCGGAGCATGTCCTGGAGGTCGCCCGAGAGACGGGCGCCGCGGAGCGCGTTCTGGCGGCGGTCGTAGATCACCGAGCGCTGCGCGTTGAGCACGTCGTCATAATCCAACTGCCGCTTGCGGATGGCGAAGTTGTTCTGCTCCACCTTCTTCTGGGCGCGCTCGACGGCCTTGGTGATCCACGGGTGCGTGATCACCTCGTCCTCCTTCATGCCCATCTTGTCCATGATGCGCGCCGTGCGGTCCTCGCCAAAGATGCGCATGAGGTCGTCTTCGAGCGAGATGTAGAACTGGCTCTCGCCCGGGTCGCCCTGACGCCCGGCGCGGCCGCGTAGCTGGAGGTCGATGCGGCGCGACTCGTGGCGCTCCGTGCCGAGGATGGCGAGGCCGCCCGCGTCGAGGACGCCCGGCCCGAGCTTGATGTCGGTACCGCGACCCGCCATGTTCGTGGCGATGGTGACGGCGCCGGGCTGCCCGGCTTGCGCGACGATCTCGGACTCGAGCGAGGCGCGGTCGGCCTTCGCGTTGAGCACGTTGTGCGCAATCTTGTTGCGCGTGAGCATCCGGCTGAGCGCCTCTGACACGTCGACGGAGGTGGTGCCGACGAGGACGGGCTGGCCGCCCTCGTTGAGTTCCTCGATGCGGTCGATGACGGCCTTGTACTTCGCGCGCTTGGTCCGGAAGATGAGGTCGTCCTTGTCGTCGCGCGCGATGGGCTTGTTGGTCGGGATGACCGTGACGTCGAGGCCGTAGATCTTGCTGAACTCCTCGGCTTCCGTCTCCGCCGTGCCGGTCATGCCGGCGAGCTTAGCGTACATGCGGAAGTAGTTCTGGAGCGTGATCGTCGCGTAGGTCTGCGTCGCCGCCTGGACGGTCACGTTCTCCTTCGCCTCGATGGCCTGGTGGAGGCCGTCGGAGTAGCGGCGGCCGGAGAGCACGCGACCCGTGTGCGTGTCGACGATCTGGACTTTGTTCTCTTGGACGATGTACTCGATGTCCTTCTCGTAGAGCGTGTAGGCGCGCAGGAGTTGGTTGACGGCGTGGATGCGCTCGGAGCGGTTCGAGTAGCGGCTGTAGAGCTCCTGCTTCTGGCGGTCGGTCTCCATCGCCATATCGCGAAGCTCCTCCATGACGCGGGCATCGGCGTCCTCTTGGGAGAGCCCTTCGGCCTTGCCCCCCTCTTCCCGAATAGTGGCGTAGAGCTTCTCCTTCTGCTCCTTGAAGCCGCGTTCGATCTGGGCGATCTCGTCGCCCATGTCGGGAATGATGAAGAACGAGATGTCCTCGCCGGCCTGCTTCGCGACGAGCGCGCGGCCTTTGTCGGTCATCTCCAAGCCATGCTGCTTCTCATCGACGGCGTAGTAGAGTTCGTCGTCGACGACGTACATCTGCTTGCCGGAGTCCTGGAGGTAGAAGAACAGCGTCTTCTGGATGAGCGCCTCGACGCCCGGCTCCTGCTTGAGCTTGGTGAGTTGCTTGTTCTTCGGGAAGCCACGGTCGGCGCGCAGGAGCGCCATTCCGGCCTCTTCGCGAAGTTGGGCGGCCTTCTTCTTGTCGCCGCCCGCCTCGGCGAGTTCCATCTCTTTGAGGAGCCGCTGGCCCTCGGCGGCGAATTTGGCGACGAGCCGCTTCTGCTGCTCAACGAGGTGGCCAACGGCCGGGCGAAGCTGGACGTACTGGTCGACGTCGGCCTGCGGGACGGGGCCGGAGATGATGAGCGGCGTCCGCGCCTCGTCGATGAGGACGGAGTCGACCTCGTCGATGATGGCGAAGTGGTGGTGCTGCTGGACGAGTTGCGCGGGGTCCACGACGAACGAGTTGTCGCGGAGATAGTCGAAGCCGAACTCGTTGTTGGTGCCGTAGGTGATGTCTGACTGGTAGGCCTCCTTGCGCCCCGCGGAGTGCGGCTGGTGCTTGTCGATGCACGCGACGGTGAGGCCGTGGAACTCGAAGATGGGCGCCATCCACTCCGAGTCGCGCTGGGCGAGGTAGGGGTTGACGGTGACGACGTGCACACCACGCCCGACGAGGGCGTTGAGGTAGATCGGCCCGACGGCCACGAGCGTCTTGCCCTCGCCCGTCTTCATCTCAGCGGCGTTCCCCCGGTGCAGCGTGATCCCGCCGATGAGCTGCACGTCGTAGGGGATCATGTTCCACTCGATCTCCGAGCCGCCCGCGGTCCACGACTGGCCGACCATGCGGCGACACGTCTCCTTGGCGACGGCGAACGCCTCGGCGAGGATGTCTTCGAGGATGTCTTCGACGGTGTCGAGCCACTCGGCGTCGAGGTCTTCGAGGTCGCGGTAGAGCGCCTGGCGGTCGCGGAAGGTGAGCGTTTCTACCTCGGCAGCCTGGCCGTCGCCGCCGACCGGGCCGTCGGTCGCCGTGGCCGAACGGAGGCGCTGCTCGATATCGCGCTGCTCCTCCTCGATGCCCTGGACGGCCTCGCGGATGCGCGCCTTGAAGGCCTCCGTCTTGGCGCGGAGGTCGTCGTCGGAGAGGCGCTGGAAGGCCTCGGCGTGCTGGTTGATCTCGTCGACGAGCGGGTCGAGCTTCTGGAGCTCACGCTCGTTGCTGTCGCCGAAGAGCTTCTTGATGAAATTGATCATGCGTGCGGGCCGGTTCAGTCGGCAGAGCGAAAGGTCGGGGAGGCGGAGGGTCGGGCCGAAGGCGGCGTGTGGGACGAGAGTCTCAGACGTAGCAGGGGCGGGCACGGATTCGGCCCTGGACGCGGCGGCGGCGAAAGTACGATATTGCCCCGCGCCTTCAGGCTTGTGCGTCCGCCGTTTCGGCAGGCTGGGCCTCAGCGCAACGAGCGTGCCGCACGCACCGCTACAGCCGAGTTGGCACGCGACGTGCCCTGCGCCGTTCCGGGGGCCCGCCTTCTGCCCGCGCGTTTCGCCCCGTTTTAACCGCTGCCCACTCACACGCCCGCGCCTTTGGAGCTTGTTTCGGAATAGCCTCGATCTCGCCACTTGTCATGCTGAACTTGATTCAGCATCTCGCCGGAGACGTTGAGATCCTGAACCGAGTTCAGGATGACACGAAAGGCGATATCGAGTCAGGACGTTCCGATCTCCGACCTGGAAACAGATTTATGCGGCTCCTATTCGCGGCCCTCGCGCTTCTTCTGACAGCGGCTCCGTCCTTCGCGCAGACGCCCGACCGCTACGCGCAGTTCAAGGTGCTCGGGCTCGCCCCATCGGCGCGCGCGACCGCACTGCAAGGCTCCGTCGGCGCGGTCTATGGCGACGACCCGGTGGCGTACTTCTACAACCCGGCGCTGCTCAACCCGCAGATGGACCGCCAGGTAGCCGTGAGCTACCTCAACCACCTGGCTGACATCTCGGCAGGCTCGGCGCTCTATGTCCGGGATGTGGACCGCCTCCAGGGCACACTCGCCGCGAGCATCCGCTACCTGTCGTACGGCGAGTTCGAGCGGGCCGACGAGAACGGCGTCCGCGACGGCTCGACGTTCGGCGCGGGCGACGTCGCCCTCTCGGTCAGCTACGCCCGCGCCCTCACCGCTGACGAGCGCCTGCGCGGCGGCGCGACCGTCCATGCCCTTTTCGCCACGCTCGACGATGCTGGGGCCTCGGCGCTGGCTTTTGATGCAGGTGTGGCCTACACGATCCCGGAGCAGCGGCTCACCGTCAGCGCTGCCGTCGTCAACGCAGGGGCCGTCTTCTCATCGTTCGGCGAGGAAGACGACACGCTACCGTTCGACGTACGCCTCGCTGTCGCCAAGCGGCTCGCGAACGTCCCGCTCCAACTCACCGTCACCGGCTACGATCTCGCTGACCTCTCGGAGGGCACGGGCAACGCGGCCAACCGCGTGCTCAACCACCTGACGGTCGGCGGCGAGTTGTATTTCGGCTCGGCCTTCATGCTGCGCGCGGGCTACAACGACCGCCTCCGCGACGAACTCAACCCGCAGGGCCGCTTTGACATTGCGGGCGTGGGACTCGGCTTCGGTCTCAAAATCCGACGCGTGGGCTTCGACTACGGCTATTCGGGCTGGTCCGAAGTCGGCGGGCTGCATCAATTTTCGCTGCGCACCCGCCTCTAGCGGCCCGTTTTCGGCGGGTTGGGGGCGTGCCTCGTCCTTCAGGTCACGGGCGGGCGTTCGCTGGCCTGGGCTTTGCACTGCCCGCTCGTCACCTTCCAGGCACGCGCCTTGGCATTGCTGCCGCGTTCGTAGCTTGGGCTTGCTCTCCCTGATTCATCCTCTTCTCGACCATGCGCGCCTCCCACCATCCGCTCGCGGTCCTCACGCTCCTTGCGCTGCTCCTGGCCGTCGGCTGCGGCGGCACCCGCGGGACCTCCGAAGCCGACGAACCGACCGTCCCACCCGCCAGCACGGCTACCGACACCGGAGCTGCCTTTGGCATCGAAGTCGGCGAGTCGCTCACGCTCAACCAGTACGGCGACCGCATCCTCTTCAACCGCGTTGTGAGCGACAACCGGTGCCCGGAAAATGTCGCCTGCGTGCAGGCAGGCCGCGCGCTCGTGAGCATCACCTACATCGCAGAGGACGTCGCTTCGACCTACACGATGGAGATTCCTGGCGGCGTCCGACCAACCAGCAGGGAGGGCACGCATCTGTGGGTGGAGGCCCGCGGGAACCGCTTTACGCTACTCGGCCTCAGCCCCTACCCGGGCTCGCAGGCCCCTGCCGGTATGCCTCAGACGGCCACTCTGAAAGTAGAGCCGGTAGCCCTCGTGCGCCCGGGCGGCTGAGCCCTCGTCTTCGGCTTACGTCAACCGCTCGATGAGCGCGTGGTGCTGGGGAAAAGCCTCCAGCATCGCATCGCGTTCGGCCAGTTCGAAGTCGGCGAAGTCGAAGCCAGGCGCGACGGTGCATCCGACGAGGGCATAGTCTGCACTCTCAGCGACGGTCGCGCCGAACCAGACGCCGCCGGGGACCACGTGCTGCGGACGCTGCCTTGCGTCCAGATATAGACCCAGGTGCAACGCTTCGTAGGCTCCGTCCTCGGTCAGCGTGTGTATGGTGAGCGGCCCGCCCGCATAGAGGTGCCAGCCCTCGTCCGCGGTGATGCGGTGGAGGTGCGATACGTCACCGGCGCGGAGCAGGAAGTAGATCGCGGTCGACGCAGCGCGCGGCTGGCCGTGCTCGCCCGTGACGGCGTGCCCGGCGCGGTAGGTCTCACGAAAGAAGCCCCCTTCCGGGTGTGGAAAGAGGCCAAGGGTGTCGATCCAGGTCTGAGCGGAGGTCTGCATGGCTGCAATCTACCGCCGCCCAGACCTGGTGAGTCTGTCCCACGTTGCGATATCACTCACGCGACGCGGCGCAGCGCAGGGCGCTCGATGATGCGCAGCGTGTGCCCGTCCCCCTCGGTCTGGGCTGTGGGAGTCGGAGTTGGATCGACTGGCGTGGGATCGCTGGGCACGGGGCCACGCTGGGCGGCCCGCCACCGCATGACGCGCTGGGCGAGCATCTGTCGCCGGACGCGCCGGGCCCGGAGCCGCTGCGCTCGGTGCAGGATCGTGTTCAGTTGGAGCCGGAGTCCTTCCACCGTCCGCGGACCGATGCCGTCGAGCGCCTCCACGCGGCCATCGAGCAGGGCGCGTTCGAGCGCGGCGAGCGATGCGAGGCCGAGGTCGGCGACGAGCCGCCGCGCCAGGTCGGGCCCGACGCCCGGCACGCTGCGGAAGAGGGCCTCCGGGTCGGCAACTTCCATGAGGCGGTCGTAGAGCCGGATGCGGCCTGTCTCGATGTAGTCGGCGAGGTGCGCGGCGAGGTTGAGCCCCACACCGGCGAGCGCTTCGAGCGCTTTCGCGCCGCCCTCGACGTAGCGCGCGACGACGGGCTCGTCCTCAGCACGCAGCGACTCGGCGGCGTTCAGGTAGGCGCGCACGCGGTAGGGGTTGGGCTCCTCTACACGCACGAGGAGTTCGGCCATCGCGCCGAGCACGGCGGCCAGTTCGTCGTTGGACGGCCCGAGCGGAGCGGGCACGACAGGCTTTTGAGCAAGAGAAACAGGCGTCATCATGGGTGTCCTCAAGGGTTCGGTCCACAAGGCGGGGTGGATACAGACCCAAGGTAGACCGTCACAGTGACACCATTCTGTCACAACTAGGCGAAGCGAGAAACCGGAGGGACGAAGATGCCGAGAGGCCGCCTGGGCTTGACCACCAACGCGCTACCCCTGCACCATTTCGACCTTCGACCTTCGACCGCTACCCGCCCAGCGCCTCGCGCAGCGCCTCCAGCGAAGTGCGCAGTTCGGCCACCTCGGCTTCCAGCGTGTCTACGCGCTCGGTGAGCGACGCGCGTGTCTCCGCATCGAGCATGGCTTCCTCGCCCGACACCACGGCTCCGTCCGGCGTCTCGTAGGCACTCAGGTCGGGCTCGCCCGCGAGCAGGTGCGCCCAGCGGTCGGCGGACTGCCCCGCCTGACGCGGCAGCAGCGTCGCCAGCGGCTCAGGCCGGTCGCTCATGCGGTCGAGCACTTCCTGCACCGCGTCCGTCGAGGCGAAGTCGTACATGCGGCCCACGCGGCTGCGGATCTCGCCGGTCGTCTGCGGGCCACGGAGGATGAGCACGGCAACCGTCGCCAGCCCTGGCTCGTCGAGGCCGAACCGCTGACCGAAGGCATGGCGGTATTTCGTCACGCGCCCGCCGTCGCTCGTTCCAGCCATGCGAAAGCGCATCAGCCGGTCGAGTGCCTGCCGTACATCGCGCTCGGAGAGGTCCATCACCGGGTCGCGGCCCGTCTTCTGGTTGCACGCCGCCATCAGGGCGTTCGTGGACATCGGGTAGTAGTCCGGCGTGGCGAGGCTCTTCTCGATGAGGGCCCCCGCCACGCGCAGGTCGGCGGGCGTGAGGGCGTTGGCGTCAGCAGGCGTTTCCATAGGAGGTCTGAACGTATACGGGCTTGAACCCAGCTCCCCCCGTTTCCCTCCCCCTGAAGGGTCGGGAAACTGTCCCCCCACGGGTGAGGGGGACAGCCTGTGCGCCGTCGCAGGCGTACAAGCGGGGGGAGCCGAGCCGGACAAGAACTCTGGTAGTAAGCTACCCAAACAGAGCGCCCCGCCAATCCGAAGACCAGCGGGGCGCAGCGACGGGCGGACGTGTGGGAGCCGTCCGTTCCGCCGACTCAGGCTACGAAATCCTCAGCGCTCAGTTGAAGATGTAGCGCACGCCGAACTGGGCACGCCAGCGAGAGAACTCACTCGGATCGTCGATGAACGTCTCGTCGGGGCCGGTGAAGTTGAACTCCGGCTCGCCGCCCTCGAAGCCGACGAGCGTGAGCGGCGCGGTGGCCGCCGGGTTGGCGATCTTGCGCACGCCCCAGTCGGAGTTGAGGAAGTTGGCCACGTTCAACAGGTCGAAGCTGAGCTGGATGCGGTTCGGGACACCCGCCACCATCACGCCGATGTCCTGCAAGATGCGCAGGTCGACGTTCATGTACCACGGGTTGATGGCGCCGTTGCGCTCGGTGATCTGCCCGCGCTGGGTACTCAGGTAGTCGTCCTGCTCGATGAAGGCGTTGAACCGATTCCACTGGTCGGCTTCCGATGCGAAGAAGTTACCCGCCGCGTCGGTGTCAGAGAACTTGATGTCGTTGGCGCCGCGCGGGACATAGAGGAGGTCATTGCCCGCGAAGCCGTCACCGTTGACGTCGCCTGAGTAGACGAACGAGTAGCGGTTGCCGCCCGCGTATAGGTACTGGTTGCCCTTCGCCACGGTGGCGAACACGCCGAGTTGCGTCGTAAACAGGTCGCTCCACGGGAGTCGGACGGTGGCCGTGCCGACAAAGCGATGCGGCTGGCCGGCCTGCGAGAAGCTGAGGCCTGGCTGGTTTGGGTCACCCTGGACCGGGTTGCTCGAAAAGAGCACGCTCGCGATCTCCGTGGTGTTGAAGATGTTCTCCGCCTCGGTGTAGGCGTAGGCGATCGACGTGTTGACGTTGTCGCCGAAGGACTTCCGCAGCTGCGTGGTGAACGAGAAGCTGTAGCCTTCGTCGGTGTTGTCGATCACGTAGATGCCAGCACCGCCGTCGGGGTTCAGTTCGGCGCCACCCTCCTGCGCGCCGAAGTACGGACGACCGCCGACCGACCGCAGGTTGCGCAACGGCTTGCGCAGGTCCGCGTTGCGGAGGAAGACGCCGTTGATGTCTTTCGAGTAGATCGCTTCGAGCGTGCCGAGGAAACCGGCGCCGAGATCGACATCGAGGGCGAGGTTGGTGGTCCACACCTGCGGGAAGGTGAAGTCCTCGTCCATCGCGTTGAGGTCGAACGACTGCGTCGGCGTCGAGTCGTCGTTCAGGATGTCGAGGCCCTCGTCTTCGGCCTCAGGCACCGTGAACTCGCCCTCGGAGGGCAGGTTGGGGTTGGCGCCCGGGTTCGAGATCACGTTGCCGACCCACACGAAGGGCACGCGGCCTGTGAAGATGCCGGTGCCGCCGCGCACCTGCACGGAGCGGTCCTCGGTCTCCGACCAGTTGAAGCCGAAGCGCGGCGAGAAGAGCACCTTCGTGCCGGGCAGGCTCGCCTGGTCAACGACTTCATCCTGGTCGTTCTCGTCAAGGGCGGTGAGGCCCGTCGAGAAGGGGTTGGCCGTGAGGTCGTTGTTGTAGAACGGCATGTCCACGCGGAGGCCGAACGTGAGGTTGAGGCGCGGCGAGACGAGGAACTCGTCCTGCACGTAGAAGGCCGCCTGGCCGACGTTGATGCGCTCGCCCTTGAACACCTGCGACTCCGGCGTCACCATGCCGTTGAGGTCCACGCGGCAGGTCGTGCCAGCGTCGGCGAGTTGGAAGACGCCGCCCATGCCGTCGTCGCTACCGCAGAGCGGTAGGTTCGGATCGGTCACGTCGAGGAACTAGTCGACGGAGAAGAAGGTCGAGCCGTTCGGGATCTGGTCGCCCTCGAAGTCGAGGAAGTACGGCAGTTGGAAGAGGCCGTGGCGGAACAGGTTGAACGAGTTGAAGAACGAGAAGTACTCGAAGTTGCCGCCAAAGGTGAGGACGTGCCGCCCGGCGAAGACCGAGAAGTTGTTGGTCACCTGCACCACGTCCTGGTCGAGGATGTTGTGGATCGAGAACGGCTCGTGGCCCGCCGTGGTGTAGGTGATCCCGTCCTCGATGATCTCGATGGTGGGGAACGGCGTCGAGAGCGGCTCGCGGAAGTCGCGGAAGCGGTTGTAGCTCGCAAAGAACCGGTTCGAGAAGGTTTCCGCGCGGCTGTTGAGCTCGAAGGCGAACGAGTTCAGCTCGTTGTTGATGCGGTAGCCTGAGTTCTGGAACGGCAGGCTCGTCTGGTTCGGCCCGCGTCCGGCGTTGGCGAAGGAGATCGCCGCCGGGTTGACGGGGAGGTCGCGGTACGAGTCGAGGTAGTTCCAGCGGAAGCTCGCGTTGTTGCTGCTGTTGATGTTCCAGTCGAGCTTGACGATGAGCTTGTCGTTGTCGGTCGCGAGGAGGTAGTTGTCGAACGCGCCGGCGTCGTAGCCATAGGCATCCAGGAGGCGTGTGCTGATGGCGTTGAGGTCGGCGGCGGTCGCCCGGCTCTCCCCGAAGCCGACGGAGCCGTCGGTGTCGGCGAGGAAGTTGGTGCCGGGGTCGTCGCGGCGCGAGAGCTCGCCGTTGACAAAGAAGAACAGCTTGTCCCGGATGAGCGGGCCGCCGAGGCTGATGCCGTACTGGTTGAAGCCGAGGTCGGGGTTGGCGAGGACCTCGTTGCCGCTGACGGTGTTGCCGATCAGGTTCTCGTCGCGGTAGAACGTGTAGGCCGAGCCCTGGAGGCGGTTGGTGCCCGACTTCGTGACCTGGTTGATGCTCGCGCCGGTGAAGCCGCCTTCGCGCACGTCGAAGGGCGCGATGGAGACCTGGACCTGTTCGATGGCGTCGTAGGGGACGGGCTCCGCGCCTGCCTGGCCGCCCGGGGCGGGGTCATCGAGGCCGAACGGGTTGTTGAAGTAGGAACCGTCGAGGGTGACGTTGTTGTAGAGCCAGTTGCGTCCGCCGAAGGAGAAGTTGCCGTCGGAGCGCGGGTCGACGCGGGTGAGGTCGCGCGTGGAGCGGCTCACGGTCGGGAGCTGCGTCACGGCCTGCGGGTCGATGAACGTGGCCGCGCCGGTGCGGTCGCCGTTGAGTACGTCGTCGGCCATCGCCGTGACCTCCACGTCGCCGAGGGCCACGTCGTCCGGGACGAGCGCGAAGTCGAGGCGGAGCGTCTGGCCGAGGCTCAGCGAGATGTTCTCCTCGACCTGCTGCTGGTAGCCGATGTAGGAGGCCGTGATGGTGTACGGCCCCCCGACACGCATGTTGGGGATGATGTAGGAGCCGCCGGTGCGGGTGGCCGCGCCGTAGGTAGTGCCGCTCGGGACGTGTACAGCGATGACGTTGGCGCCAGGAAGGGGCTCGCCGGTCTGATCGAGGACGAAGCCGGAGAGGCCGGCCGTGGTGACGCCCTGCGCAAACGCAGGCGTGCCAGCCAGCACGAGGAGCATCAACGCGCCAAGCGCGCCGATGATAGGTCGGGTAGACATGGGTGGGTCCGGGATGAGTGG